>CALHHY010000088.1 GCA_938030665.1 uncultured Litoreibacter sp.
GGGGCGGGGCTTTTTACTGCGCCGATTTTCGTGCTTGTCCTCAGCGCCACGCTTTTGCGTCGACGCATTGGCCCGTGGCGCATCGGGGCGGTCGGTCTGGGGTTCCTGGGCGTGATTTTGTTGCTCAGGCCAGACGCGGCGGCGTTCTCATGGTTTTCACTGGTCCCCGTACTGGCCGGCTTTTTCTACGCGCTCGGTGCGCTTTGCACCAAGACCCTGTGCGAGGGGGAGGGGACGACCGCCTTGCTTGCCGGGTTTTTCACGGTGCTGGGGTTATGGGGGCTTGGCGGCACCATCGTACTGTCAGGGGGCGAGACAAGCATCGCGCAGCACGGGTTTTTCGGCGCTGGTTGGCAGGACTGGACCGTGCGGGCGCTGTTCTGGACAGTGGCACAGGGGGCGATCTCGGTGATTGCCATCGGCTGCCTGACACGCGCCTACCAGATCGCGGAGGCCAGCCATGTCGCGGTGTTTGAGTACACGTTTCTGATCTTCGCGGGCTTCTGGTCCTACGTGTTGTGGTCGGAACTGCCGGACGCCATCGGGCTGATGGGCATTGCGCTGATTGTCGTGGCCGGCGTGACGATCGTGATCCGGGGCGAGGGGGAGGCCGCGCCCGCATGATCTATTCCCGCAAGCATGGCTACCTGTTCATCCACATCCCCAAGACCGGCGGCACCTCTATGGCGCTGGCCCTGGAGCGCCGGGCCGCCGCGGATGACATCATGCTGGGTGACACCCCGAAGGCGTTGAAGCGGCGGCGGCGTGTGACGGGTGTGCAGGCGGCCGGCCGGCTTTGGAAACACTCAATGCTGAGCGATCTGGTCGGGCTGATCTCAGAGGAAGAGATCGCGGCGGCAACGGTCTTCACCATGGTGCGCAACCCTTGGGACCGGCTGGTCAGCTACTACCGCTGGCTGCAAACGCAAAGCTTTGCGCACCCGGCTGTTGCCATCGCGCGGGCGCAGCCGTTCAGCGGGTTTTTGAACCATCCCGACATGCAGGCGGCCCTGCGCGCCAACCCCTATGAGCGCTATGTCACTCTGTCGAACGGGGCAGAGAAATGTGACCAATTCGTTCGGCTGGAGCATCTGGAAGAGGATCTGCCGAAGCTTGAAGAGTTAATAGACCTGCGTCTGGCCCCTTTGCCACATGCCAACGAATCGGAGCGGAAGCGGGACTACCGCGTTTACTATTCTGAGGCTGATCAACAACTTGTCGCCCGTCTTTCAGGTACAGATCTGGCGCGTTTCGGGTACAGTTTCGAGTAATTATCCACAGTTTGGACACAATCTGCCTGCAAATTACCTTCTTGTTGTCGAATAGGGGGCATGATCGCGGCTCAACTTGACCGCAACAGATAGACGCAGGTGGGACTGATGTTTTTCAAATCAAACCGGAAATTGGTTAAAGGTGCAGCGCCCCTGGTGCTTGACGTCGCGCCGACCCCTGGTTTTTTCGCCGGCACTCAGGTCCCGACCCGCTACGCATGGACGGAGGTCGAGGCGCTGCGCGCGGGTGATCATGTATTAACGGCCGAAAATGGCGAGCAGGAGATTTTGGCGGTCGAGACCGGCACGCTGACCGTCTCCTCCCACGCGGCTGCGGCGGCGCAATGGCCGCTTCTGGTCCCTGAGGCGGCTTTGGGCAACGCCAAGCCGATGATGGTGTCTCCCGGAATGCGGCTCGTAGTCGAGGATGAGGTGGCATCGACGCTGTTTGGCCAGCCTTGTGTCAGTGCGCGCGCCGAAAGCCTGATCGGTTACCGCGGCATTGCGCGGGCCCGCGTCGCGCGCCCTCTTGGCCATGTGACTCTACGCTTTGATGCGCCTCAAACCATCGCCACCCAGGGCGGGCTGTTCTTTGATGTGGCAGACGCGCAAGGCGTGCATAATTTCTTGCCGCTTGATGACCGGCAAGCGCGGCTGCTTGTCCGCCATCTTGCGCAATCTGACGAGGCTGAGCGCAGCCGCGTGGTGAGCGCCGGCTGGATTTAGCCGCCCGACTTTGAAATCCCTCGGAAACTTGTTTCCAAAAACTTAAACCCGGTCCTTGTGACCGGGTTTTTTTTTACAGAGTTTCGAAAAAACTCTGCGTTCAAATCCTCGGCGAGGCTCTACGCGCAATTTCTGTGTCAGAATCTGCGGTAACGGGGGTCATGTGCCCCCGTCACCCAGCCTGTTAATCAAGCCGCTCTTGCGGGGTCGAACTTTTGGTAGAAGCTCTCCGCTTTCGCGGCCATCTCCTCCAGAAGGTCCGGGGCCTTGAAACGGGGCCCGTGTTTTGCAGCCAGCGCATTCGTGGTCTCCGCCGCCCAAGGCGTGCCGACCATATCCAGCCAGGATAGCGGACCACCCGACCATGGCGCGAAGCCCCAGCCCAGAATGGCGCCGACATCCCCCTCCCGGATATCCATCAGCACGTCTTCTTCAATCGCGCGGACGGCTTCCAGCACCTGGGCGAAAAGCAGACGGTTTTGCACCTCAGTGAGGTCCGGCTGGCTGTCAGATACCGGGTATTTCTCGCCCAGCCCCTCCCACAACAAGCCCCGTTTGCCTTTCTCGTCATAGCTGTAGAAGCCTGCATTGGCCTTGCGGCCCAGCCGGCCTTCATCTGCCATCCAGAACAGGATTTCATCGACCGCGTCGTCATAGTCGTCGCCCATGGCCGCTTTGGTTGCCTTGGCAATTTTGACCCCCAGATCGACGGAGGTCTCATCGACCAGCTGCAGCGGCCCAAGCGGCATGCCCAGCAATTTGGCGGCATTCTCGATCAGCGCGGGCTTCACGCCCTCGGTCACCATGCGAATCCCCTCGTTGATATAGGGGATGATGCAGCGGTTGGCGTAGAAGAACCGCGCATCGTTGACGACGATCGGGGTTTTTCGAATCTGGCGCACAAAATCGAGCGCCTTAGCGGTGGCGCGGTCGCCGGTTTCGGCCCCTTTGATGATCTCCACCAGCATCATCTTGTCCACGGGAGAGAAGAAATGGATGCCGATGAACTGCTCCGCATCCTTGGACGCCTTGGCCAGTTCCGTGATTGGCAGGGTGGAGGTGTTGGTGGCAAAAATGCAATCCGGCCCGACCACATCCTGCACTTTGGCGGTCACCTCGGCCTTGACGCCGACATCCTCGAACACGGCCTCCACGATCAGGTCGCAGCCCGACAGCGCCTGATAGTCGGTGGTCGCGTTGATCAGGCCCAACACGGCCTCTTTCTTCTCTTCGGTGGCCTTTTTGCGGGCGATCCCTTTGTCCATATAGGTGGCGGTGTAGGCCTTGCCCTTATCGGCGGCCTCTTGGCTGTTGTCGATCAGCACAACTTCGATGCCCGCAAGTGCCGAAACCAGCGCGATGCCAGCCCCCATCATGCCCGCACCGATGACGCCCAGTTTCTTGACCGACTGGTCCTCGACGCCCTCTGGCCGGACTGCCCCTTTTTCAAGCGCCTCCTTATTGATGAAGAGCGACCGGATCATCGCGGAGGAGCTGGGGTTCAGCAGCACATTGGTGAACCAGCGCGCCTCAATCCGGATGGCGGTGTCGAACGGTACCATGGCGCCTTCATAGACGGCCGACAGCAACGCCTTGGCAGCCGGGTAGACGCCTTGTGTCTTGCCGTTGACCATGGCCGATGCGCCCATAAAGGTCATGAAGCCCTGCGGATGGTAGGGCGCGCCACCGGGCATCTTGTAGCCCTTTTCGTCCCATGGCTTGACGATGCTTGGGCTCGACAGCACCCATTCCTTGGCTTTGGCCAGCAGCTCATCGGCGGGCACAACCTCGTCTACCAGCCCGGCCATCTTGGCCTTTTTCGGGTCGCTCAGCTTGCCCTCCAGCAGGAAGGGGGAGGCGGCCATCGCTCCCATCTTGCGCACCAGCCGCGTGGTGCCGCCCATGCCGGGAAAGATGCCGACCATGATCTCGGGCAGGCCGATCTTGGCCTTGGGGTTGTCGGCCACGAAGATGCGGTGGCAGGCCAACGGGATCTCGAACCCGATGCCAAGGCCGGTGCCCTGCATTGCGCAGGCAATGGGTTTGCCGCCCTTGTTCTTGTCGTCCATGCCCGCACGCTCGATCTTGCGCAGCACGCCGTGGCATTGCATCAGCCCATCCATCAGCCCCTTGGCGGGGTTGTCGCCGGCCTCTTGCTTCATCTGAGCAATGACGTTGAGATCCATGCCGCCGGCAAAGCTGCCCTCCTTGCCGGAGGTGATGATGACCCCCTTGACGGCCTCGTCGGCCAGGGCCTGATCAATCAGGTCATTGAGGTCGATAAACCCCTGCCGGTTGAGCACGTTCATGGATTTGCCGACCGTGTCCCAGGTGATGGTGGCCACGCCATCGGCGTCGGTCTTCATGTTAAAATCTGTCATTGGCGTCTGGTCCTTTGCTGTATTTCCCGCATCGAGACGAGCACGTCGCTGATCTCGGGCATGGTGTAAGGAAAACTTTCGTTTGAAACTGAATTGGTGACGGAGGTCATCCGCCACTGGGTTCCGGTACGGGTTATGATGTAGCGGCTGCTGACGGGGCCTATCTTCAGCTCACCCTTCGCGCTGAGAGTGGTGGTGTGGTAGCCGCAAATCTGCGTGCCGCTGAGAAACTCGGCATGCTCGGCGGCGCGGTCGATCCTATCGATGCCATACTGATTGATATGGCCATGGATCATGTCCAGGAACGCCCTGATGTCGTCAGGTGTCTCGATAACGGCATCGACCTCGTTCATGTGCACGGTGTGCGGGTAGTGGCACAGCCTGTGCCAGGCAGCCTCATCCTGCGCCATATTCGCGGCGGAGCAGGCATCGAGGAAATCCTGGTAGATATTCAACGGCGTGGTAGAGCTGCGCCTCCCGTCCAGCTCGGGCGCAACCTCGTCCCATTGTGGTTGCGCGCCAACCGTCACTTTTGGCACGGTGATCGGCCAGGTCGCGTTGTCGATCATGCTGTCAACGCAGGTGATCAGCCACCTGCCACCCATGCGCGATAGCGTCATCCGGTTCAGGTAGGCGGGCACCAGCCCACTGGCACCGCACAGCGTATGCGTCATATGCTGCCCCTGAATATAGTTTTCGCTTAGGAAACTCGCCTGAGACGCCAGAAGGATGAGATAGTCAGTCCCCATGGAGCTGAGCGCCTGCGCGACATATCTGGCGCCCCTATGCAACTCGTCAGGGTTTTCGATGATGAATGTGGCCTTGGTGGTGTTGAGGGTGAACGGAAAATTCATCATCCCGACCAGCACGTTTATGTCGCCGCGCTCCAGCGCGTCGGCCATTTGGTCCAGCACGCCTTGGTAGATGCGCTTGGCCTCCTCCTGCGAGGTGTTATCCAGCCGGATCTCAGTCAAGGGGGCTGCCATCCTTGCGGGTGAAACTCATGGCGCCGTCCGCAAGCCGGACCATCATGTCTTCGTCGCTGTAATATCCCGTCTCCGTCTTGGTATGCGTGCCGATGACCACGAAGGCTGCGGGCGCATCCGACATGTTCTTGATGTGATGGCCGTTGGCGTCGCCTGCCGGGAAGGCCGCGCAATCGCCGGGATGCAGCGGGGTTTCCCCGTGATCGTCGATCAGCGTGCAGACCCCGGCGGTGACGACCAGAAACTCGTCCTGCTCGGCGTGCCAGTGGCGCAGCGATGACAGCGCGCCGGGGGCCAGTTGCACCAGATTGGCCCCGAATTGCGTTAGCCCCGCTGCCGCACCCAGCCGCACTTGGCTGCGCCCGTCCATCAGCGCCGCCCGGTGCCCCGGATAGCCGGAGCCGGTTTCGACGGGCAATGCGGAGATATCAATTTTCGGCATCGTGTGGCGCCTTTCGTTGCAATGGCGGGTGGCATTCATGCCCCGGTTTAGAATTTGACCCGCTGCATATCGGGCACATAACGGCTGCCCAAAATCGCGTTGTCCTGAGCAGAGCGGGGCTTGACCGCGTATTCCGAAGACACGCCCAGCCATTTGCCATCAATGAATTCGACGATGGAAAAGACCGGGTAGGGGGAGCCCCAAACCACCCCGCCGGCAATGGCCTGGGTGATATGGGTGCTCGTCATCTGGGTCGGGCTGCGAAACTCGGCCGCCTCCACATAGCGGGCCAGCTCGGTCACGCCGCTATCGCGCAGCTTGGTCCGCATGCCGTCAAACAAGCGCTTGAGATGGTCTCGGTCTTCGACAATGACGGTCTTTTGCTGCGTGGTCATGACGTTTGGAAGCTGGAAACAGCCGGCAAACAGGTCGAAATCACCGGTAGACAGCGCCCGCCCGGAGCGATCCAGCAGATCATCCGCCACCTGTTTTGCCGTCAGTGTTTCCGCGTATTCCATCTTGGTGTCAGACCCTTTCGATGATCGTTGCAGCCCCCATGCCGGAAGCCACGCAAAGCGTTGCCAGCCCGGTTTCCTTGTCGGTGCGCTCCATCTCGTCGAGCAAGGTGCCGATGATGATCGCGCCGGTTGCCCCAAGCGGGTGGCCCATGGCGATGGAGCCGCCATTCACGTTGACCAGTTCCGGATCGACGTCAAACGCCTGGTGGAAGCGCAGCACCACGGAGGCGAAGGCCTCGTTGACCTCAAAGAGGTCGATGTCGCTGATGCTCATGCCCGAGGATTTCATGATATGCTCGGTCACCGGCACGGGGCCGGTCAGCATGATCGTAGGATCCAGACCGATCTTTGCCGTGGCCTTGATGCGGGCGCGGGGCTTAAGGCCGAACTTTTCGCCAAACTCCTTGGAGCCCACCAGCACGGCGGCCGACCCGTCCACGATGCCCGACGAGTTGCCGGCATGGTGGATGTGGTTGATCTTCTCCAGATGCGGGTATTTCATCAGCGCGACCTTGTCGAAGCCGGGCATGACCTCCCCCATGGCCTGAAAGGCCGGGTTCAGTGACCCCATGGACTGCATGTCGCTTTGCGGGCGCATATATTCGTCGCGGTCCAGAATGGGCAGCCCATTCTGGTCCTTGACGGTCACGATGGATTTTTCGAACCGGTTTTCATCCCATGCGGCTGCGGCGCGCTTTTGCGACGCCACCGCCAATTGGTCGGCCTGCTCGCGGGAGAAGCCGTATTCCGTGGCGATGATATCGGCGGCAATGCCCTGCGGCACAACGTTTGTGTTCATCGCGATTTGCGGGTCGACCGCGATCGCCGCCCCGTCAGAGCCCATGGCAACGCGGCTCATCATCTCGACCCCGCCGGCGATATAGGCGTCGCCCGCGCCGCCCTTGACCTGATTGGCTGCGATGTTGACGGCCTCCATGCCCGACGCGCAGAAACGGTTGATCGACAGGCCCGGAATGCGCTGGTCGAGCTCAGACGCCAGCACGGCGGTCCGCGCCAGGCAGCCGCCCTGTTCCATCACCTGCGTGGCGTTGCCCCAGATCACATCCTCGACCGCATGGCCTTCAAGATTGTTGCGGTCCTTGATGGCGTTCAGCATTTGCGCGGACAGCCCGGCGGCGGTGACCTCATGCAAGCTGCCGTCCTTGCGGCCTTTGCCGCGCGGCGAGCGGACGGCGTCGTAGATATAGGCTTCAGCCATTTGGAATATCCTCCATCAGATTCAGAACCCCCAGCCAGACCAGCACGCTGCATGCCAGCGCGGCGACCCCAAGGGGCATTTTATATGCGGCGAGGGGGGCAATCCCCGCGCCAAACCGTGTTGTTCGTAAAACCAAGACCGCGGCTGCCGCGAGGCCGGGGACCACGATCCCCAGGCCCCAGCTGCCACCCATCAGCAACATGCCAAAGGCGCACCAGGCGGCAAACATCGCCACCGCCGAGCCGAATTTATCCATCCCGTCCTCATGCGCGATGAGTGACAGCGTGATGCCGCAAAGCGCCATACCGATGAGGAACGCCCAGAGGATCATACCTGCCCCCCATGGCCTGTGGGTGGGCAAGTGTTACCCGCAGGAACAGCCGCCGCAGTCGCAAGACGCGCAGTCGAACCCGCCAATGCCCACATCGCCGTCACAGGGGTTGATGTCGCAGCCCTTGTTTGTCGCTGCGGCCCGACCGGGGCCACCGCAGCCGCCGATGGACGCACCGGTACAATCGGCGCAGTTGCAATAGTCGGATCTGTTTTGCTTTTTGCGGGCGTTGCGTCCGCGGATTCGCTGCACCTTCTCACGCTCGCTTTCATCATGTGCGTTGGCGCGGCAGGTGCATTCCGCCCGCAGCGCCTCATAGGCCGCACGGCAGTCGCGCAGCCGCTGGCGAATGGCCGGGATGGCCCCCCAGAGCCCGTGGTCGCGGATGGCGTGTTTGGCATATCCCGAACAGCCCGCCCCGCCATGGCGGACCGCATGGGCACAACGGAAGCCCTTATAGGGCGAGATGAAACGCTGGTAGCCCCAGATGGCCCCAAGTGCCAATTTGCCGAGCATAATCCCTCCGTCACGGTGGCGGCGCCGATCCGCCGCGCAGGCATGATAGCCAGCATCATGTCGCTTTTATGGTTCATTCTGCAGGCAGGGCCCGTTGCATCAGGTCGTAGGGGTGCTTCCAGCCGGGTTGCTTGCTGATCCGGGTCAGCCACGAGTCGATATTGGGCCAATCAGCCCGCACGAAGCCGAAGGGCTCGTCATAGAACAGGTAGCCGCAGTTGGAGATATCCGCGACCGAGATCGCGTCGCCCACAATCCAGTCGCGCCCCTCCAAATGGTCGTTCAGCGTCTGATAGGCGGCACTAAGGCGGCCTTGCAGAAAACCGATGGCCTCTTTCGGGCGTTTCTCTTCGGGCAGGAAATTCATCAGGAAGCGGGTGACCCCGGCCTGGCTGGACATCTTGTGGTTATCCCACAGGACCCAGCGCAGCACCTCGTATTTATCAGCGCGCAGGCCGCCCAGATTGCCCGTCTTGTCGACGATATACTGCTGGATCGCGCCCGATTGCGTCAGCGTGCGGCTGCCATCGACCAGCACAGGGACCTCGCCCATGGGGTTGATCTTGCGGAACGCGTCAGACCGGGCTTCTCCCTTGAAGAAATCCACGAAAACCGGCTCCCAGTCAGCGCGGGCCAGTTGCAGGGTCAGGGCCGCCTTATAGGCGTTGCCGCTTTCGCCAAAGCAATAGAGTTTCATGGTCATTTCTTACGGTCCTCCAACTCCGCGTTGAAAAGCATCAGCCGGTGCAGCAGGTTGTCGTGGTGGGTGACGGAGTTGAAATTCTCTAGCAAGAATGACAGTGCCTCCCCCTCGGCCAGGTCCGCCTTATGGCTGAATCTTTTCAATGTTCTCCACGCGTCCTCGCTCATCGCGAGATTGACGCGCCTCGTCAGTCTCAGTCGCTTTGACAACAGTGCCCCCCAAACTCGTCACCCACGGGAGGAAGCGACTCCACCCATGGGTTGAGCTTAGAAGTTTGCTGCCTCCAATGCCATCACCGTATCGGCGCCGGTTTCAATCCGGGCCAGGTGCATCTTGGTCGCCGGCAATTGGCGCGCCATGTAGTAGCGGCCGGTGGCGATCTTGGCGTCGTAAAAATCGCGGTCCGATGCGCCCCCATCAATGGCGGTTTGCGCCGCTTTCGCCATACGTGCCCACATCAGGCCCAGGCAGACATGGCCCATCATGTGCATGAAGTCGTATGAACCCGACAGCGCATTGTTGGGGTTCTTCATCCCGTTCTGCATGAAATACATGCCCGCCGCCTGCAGGTCCTTGGAGGCCGCTTTCAGCGGGTCAAGGAAGCCCTTGTCAAAGGTCTCGTCGGCACCTGAACTCTCCTTAATGAAGGTTTTCACCATCTCGAAGAAGCCCATAACATGCTTGCCGCCATCCTGCGCGAGCTTGCGGCCCACGAGGTCCAGCGCCTGAACGCCGTTGGCGCCTTCGTAGATCATGGCGATCCGGGCATCGCGGGCGAATTGGGACATGCCCCATTCCTCGATATAGCCGTGGCCGCCATAGACCTGCTGCGCGGCGGTGGCGTATTCAAAGCCCTTATCTGTCAGGAAGCCCTTGATCACCGGCGTCATGAGGGAGATCAGCCCATCCGCATCCGCGTCGCCATTCTTATGCGCCCGGTCAATGAGGGAGGCCCCCCAGAACACGAATGCCCGTGCCCCTTCGACGAAGCTTTTCTGGTCCATCAGGTTGCGGCGGATGTCGGGATGCACGATCAGAGGATCGGCAGGCCCATCGGGGTTTTTCACGCCGGTCACGTCGCGGCCCTGCAGCCGGTCATTGGCGTAGGTCAGCGCGTTTTCATAGGCCACGGCGGCTTGGGCGTAGCCTTGCAACCCCACGCCAATCCGCGCCTCGTTCATCATGGTGAACATGGCGCGCATGCCTTTATGTTCGGTTCCCAGCAGGTAGCCGGTGGCCTCGTCATAGTTCATCACGCAGGTGGAGTTGCCGTGGATGCCCATCTTCTCCTCAAT
>CALHHY010000089.1 GCA_938030665.1 uncultured Litoreibacter sp.
CGCAATCGCGCGGATGTTGGCTGGCGATAGCGCATTCAACTCGAACAACTCATCAACTGAAGCGGCAAGCAACCTATCAGTATCGCTCATGTCCTCTACAGGTCCCAGCACCGCGCGAATACGATCATCACTGAAACCTTGCTTTCGCGACCGCACGATGTGTTGGTTGATCTCGTAATCAGACCCAAGCCGGAAACCCGTCCTCAGAATAACCACCTCAACAAGCTCGGCACCGAGCGTATTTTGCTTCACGATGTGATCGCGCAGTGCGCTCCATGACGCCAGCAACGCAGGGTGATGCGCCATCATCCGGTAGACGTTCAACTGCCCGGCAAAACCGTCCAGCATGTCCGCAAGTTGCGGTGGCCAGGCATCGTCTGGCAGTGGGTCGAAATTGAAATCTTCGGTCATCATTGAGCCTACCTTCCAAAAGTCGCTGAAATCGCTGTGTACAGTTTGACGCCACCTTCGTCGAGTTGATGGTTAAGGTGCGCCTGTATCTGTAGACGCTTTGCCAAATACTTCTGCGTTTTGCTGTAATAGCTTCACATCCCTTTGACCTTGCACTCCCATCACCAACCTCCTATCCCTAGCCCTACCTCGGGGGACTCCTTTCGGAGTTGAGATAGCGCAAGCTGACCCGTCGAACCTGAACCGGTTAACACCGGCGGAGGGAAGGTCTGGATCATCCTCCTGCACTTCTCAACGCCGCATTTTGGAGGATGCCATGAAGGCTCTTACACTTGCTGCACTGACGACACTCGCCGCGACTGCAGCCGCAGCGGAAAAAACTGAACTCACCGTCTATGCGGGCGATTATTTTACATCCGAATGGGGCCCCGGCCCTGTGATTGAGGCGGGGTTCGAGGAATTCTGTAATTGCGATCTGGTGTTTTCCACCGGTGACCTGCTGCCACGGCTGTTACTGGAGGGCGAACGCACCAAGGCGGATGTGGTGATCGGCCTGACCTCGGATGTGACTGCCAAGGCGCGCGCGACGGGGCTGTTTACGACGCACGGACAGGACAATGACGTGCTGACGCTGCCGATTCAATTGACGGATGATACGTTCCTGCCGTTCAACTACGGGCACACAGCGTTTATCTACGACACGACCCGAACCGAAACGCCGCCCGCATCCTTTGAGGCGCTGTTGGCGATGCCCGATGACGTGAAGATCGTGATCCAGGATCCGCGCACCTCTATCTCGGGCCTCGCGCTGGTTCTCTGGGTGCAGGCGATCTATGGCGACAAGGCCCAGGACGTCTGGGCCAAGCTTGCGCCGAAGATCCTGACCGTGACCAAGGATTGGTCCGCAAGTTACGGCATGTTCACCGATGGCGAAGCTGACATGGTGCTCAGCTACACGACATCGCCCGCCTATCACATCATCGCCGAAGGGGACGAAACCAAGTCTGCGGCGATCTTTGATGACGGGCACTACTTCATGACGGAGCTGGTCGGCCAGGTGAAGACCACCGACCAGCCCGAGCTTGCCCAGAAGTTCATGGATTTCGTGCTGTCGGAAACCTTCCAGGAGATGATCCCGACAGCCAACTGGTCCTTCCCGGCCAAGCTGGAGGAAGCCAAATGGCCCGACGGGTTCAAGAAGCTGGACCTGCCGAAAAAGGCGTTGTTCTACTCCGAAGATGAAGCAGCTGCTTTGCGCGACGAGGTGCTGGACGCATGGCTCGCCGCGTTCAGCCAGTAAGCACTTACCTTGGGGCGGCAGTGGCCGCCCTTTTGGTTCTGTTGACCTTCGGCACGCTTGGCGCGGTGGCCTGGCGGGCTGAAGGGCTGTCGGGGCTGCGGACAAGCGACTGGCTCGCTGTGCGGTTCACGGTGCTGCAAGCCTTCCTGTCGGCCCTGATCTCCGTCCTTTTGGCCATCCCCGTTGCCCGTGCCTTGGCGCGGCGCAGCTTCTGGGGCCGGGGCGCGCTGATCACCATTCTGGGCGCACCGTTCATCCTGCCGGTGATCGTGGCCGTTCTGGGCTTGATCGCAGTTTTCGGGCGCAACGGATTGTTCAATACCGCCCTTGTCTGGGCCGGTTTAGAGCCTGTTTCGATCTTCGGCCTGCAGGGCGTTCTGCTTGCACATGTCTTCTTCAACCTGCCGCTTGCCACACGGCTTTTGTTGCAGGGCTGGCTGGCCATCCCCGGCGAACGGTTCCGGCTTGCATCCTCCCTCGGGTTCACATCATCCGACATGCTTCGCCATATAGAACTGCCGCTGCTCAGGCAGGTGCTACCCGGTGCCTTTATGGTGATCTTCCTGATTTGCACGACCAGCTTCGCTGTCGCTCTGGCGCTTGGCGGTGGACCTCGCGCCACGACGATCGAGCTTGCGATCTATCAGGCCTTCCGCTTTGATTTCGACCTTTCCAAAGCTGCCCTGCTGGCGTTGATCCAGTTCGGGCTTTGTGCGTTGGCGGCGGTCCTGTCGCTTTGGGTGACCACGCCAAGCGGGCAGGGGGCGGGCCTGGGCCGCACCGTGCCACGCCACGGCGGCGCGGTCTGGCTGGATGCGGTGATTCTGAGCCTTGTCAGCATTTTTCTTCTGCTGCCGCTGCTGATGATTGTCAGCAAAGGGGCGGGGACCATTCTGGGACTGCCGGAAAGTACCTATGCGGCGGCCTGGCGCTCCGTCTGGGTGGCTGTGGCCTCCGCGCTTCTGACGGTGCTACTTACCGTCCCCTTGGCGCTTGCGGCGCTCAATCTGCGCATGCGGCTGGTGGAGGGGATAGGCTACCTCAGCATCGCCGCCTCGCCTTTGGTAATCGGTACGGGGCTTTTCATCATGGTCTACCGGTGGGCGGACCCGGTAGGGCTGGCCCTGCCCATTCTGATCCTCGTCAACGCCGCAATGAGCCTGCCTTTCGCGCTGCGCGCCGTCAGCCCTGCGCTTGCCGAGATTGAGAAAGATTACGGCAAGCTGGCCGATGCCCTCGGCCTGACCGGCATGGCGCGGCTGCGCATCCTCATCCTGCCCCGCCTGCGGCGCCCTTTGGGCTTTGGCGCGGGTCTGGCGGCTGCGTTGTCGATGGGGGACCTGGGGGTCATCGCCCTTTTCGCGGATCCTGAGAACCAGACACTGCCGCTGGCCTTGTACCAGCTGATGAACGCCTACCGGCTGGACGAGGCTTTCGGGGCCGCGCTGCTGCTACTTGTCCTCAGCCTGTCGCTGTTCTGGCTGTTTGATCGGGGAGGGCGCGCCAATGTTGACGCTTGATGCCGTGCGCGCGACGCAGGGCAGCTTCACCTTGCACGCCGCCTTGCACGTCCCGAAAGGCGCGCGGGTGGCGGTGATCGGAGCGTCGGGGTCGGGAAAATCGACCCTATTGAACCTCATCGCCGGGTTTCTGCCGCCGAATGCAGGACAGATCGCATGGGACGGCGCCCCCTTCGCGCAGCTACCACCGGGCGACCGGCCCCTGTCGATCATCTTTCAGGACAGCAACCTGTTTCCGCATTTGACCATCGCGCAGAATGTCGGGCTGGGGCTGCGGCCAAACCTGCGGCTGAACGCGAAGGAACATGGGGAGGTGGCAAAAGCGCTGGAACAGGTGGGTCTTGCCGGGTTTGAGGCCCGCAAGCCCGCAGCTCTGTCAGGTGGGCAGCAAAGCCGCGTGGCGCTCGCGCGGGTGCTCTTGCGCAAACAGCCGCTCTTGCTGCTGGACGAGCCCTTCGCGGCCCTTGGCCCCGCCCTGCGGCAAGAGATGCTGGCGCTGGTGGCCCAGATCGCGGACCGGGAGGGGTTGACCGTTCTAATGGTCACGCATGAGCCGCAGGATGCCCGCGCGCTGACGGAGATGAGCATTTTCGTGGATGAGGGCGTGGTTCACGCGCCGGTTCCCACCGATGCGTTGCTTGATAATCCGCCTGAAGCGCTGCGCGCCTATCTAGGGCAATAAAAAAGGCGCGCCAAACCCGGCGCGCCCTTCTGAATTTCAGCGGAAAAGAAGAGCTATTCCTCTTTGCCCTTGGCTTTTGCCCAGATGCGCTTGTTGGTCAGGTACAGCAGCACCGACAGCACGGTCAGGAAGAACACGGCCACAAAGCCGGTCTGCTTGCGGGCGATCAGCTGCGGTTCTGCCGTCCACATCAGGAAAGCGGAGAGGTCCTCGGCAATGTCTTCCAGCTCGGTCGAATGGCCGTCGTCGAACTCGACATCGTCCCCCCAAAGCGGTGGTGCCATCGAGATCCAGCCGCCCGGGAAGGCAGTGTTCTCGTAAAGGATCGTGCCTGCTTCTTCCTTTTCCTCGCCGGTATAGCCAGTCAGGAGGGAATAGACATATTCCGCCCCGCCCATGCCTTTGAAGAACTGGTTGATACCGGTACCATAAGGACCGTGGAAGCCCGCGCGGGCCTTGGCCATCAGGGACAGGTCCGGCGCGCCAGCGGATTCGACCGCCGGGAAGTGGTCCGTGGGCGTCAGCGCGCGGAACTCGTCTTCCACCGGGTCGTAAAGGTGCTGGTTCGCCGCCTCATCATTGACCGGATATTCAGCCACATAGGCCTTCATCTGTTCTTCAGGCAGGTTTGGCCCACCAGAGCCCGTCAGCGTCCGCATCGGCACAAATTTGAGGCCGTGGCAGGCAGAGCAGATCTCGGTATAGACCTTGAGGCCGCGCTGCAGCTGGTTCTCGTCGTAGGTGCCAAACGGGCCGTCGAAGGAGAAGTCGATATTCTCCACCTTGCCGGCACCGCCCGCCGCGAAAGCGGAGGTGGTGATGCCCATGGCAGCAACGGTTGCGAGTGAGAGTTTCTTGAGCATTGGTATTGTCCTCTTACTCAGCTGGCGTCGCGTCAGACGTGGTGCCTGCAGCGTTCGACTTGGCGGGGTAGTGGGCGGCGAAATCCTCTTCGATGGTCGCAGGCCGCGGCAACGGCTTCTCGATCACGCCCAGAAGCGGCAGCACCACCAGGAAGTAGGCGAACCAGTAGATCGTCCCGATCAGCGAGATCGTCGGCACCAGCCCTTCAGCCGGCATGGCACCTGCCCACATCAGCACGAAGAAGTCGACAACCAGCAGCGCGAACCACCATTTGAACATCGGGCGGTACCGGCCGGAACGGACCGACGAGGTGTCGAGCCATGGCGCCAGCGCCATGACGGCGATGGCACCGAACATGGCCAGCACGCCCAGGAACTTCGCATCCAGGAACAGCACGTCAAAGGTGATGG
This sequence comes from uncultured Litoreibacter sp., assembly GCA_938030665.1. Classification (GTDB taxonomy): domain Bacteria; phylum Pseudomonadota; class Alphaproteobacteria; order Rhodobacterales; family Rhodobacteraceae; genus Litoreibacter. The sequence goes on from CALHHY010000089.1 coordinate 5,188, forward strand.
CGCGCAGGATCGCGTAGAAGGGCAGGAAGTACCATTCGGGCACGATATGCGCCGGCGTCGCCAGGGCGTTCGCCTCGATATAGTTATCGGGGTGGCCCAGGTAGTTCGGCATGAAGCCCACGATCGCCCAGAAGACCACCATGATCACGGCCAGCGCGAACAGGTCCTTGATCACGAAGTAAGGCCAGAAGGGCAGGGTGTCTTTCTCGGCTTCCTCCTTGGACGTGCGGCGCACCTCAACCCCGGTGGGGTTGTTGTTGCCGGTCGTGTGGAAGGCCCAGATATGGACGGCAACCAGACCCGCAATCACGAAGGGCAGCAGATAGTGCAGCGAGAAGAAGCGGTTCAGTGTCGCGTTATCCACCGCAGGACCACCCAGCAGCCATGTCTGGATCGGCTCGCCAATGCCGGGGATGGCGCCGAAGAGGCCGGTAATCACAGTTGCGCCCCAGAAGGACATCTGACCCCATGGCAACACGTAGCCCATAAAGGCGGTGCCCATCATGGCAAGGTAGATGATCATCCCAATGATCCATGTCACCTCGCGCGGTGCCTTGTAGGAACCGTAGTAGAGGCCACGGAAGATGTGGGCATAAACTGCCACAAAGAACAGCGACGCGCCATTCATGTGGATGTAGCGCAGCATGTAGCCGCCATTGACGTTCCGCATGATGTGCTCGATCGAGGCGAAAGCCTCGTCAACATGCGGGGTGTAGTGCATCGCAAGCACGATGCCAGTGATGATCTGCAGGACCAGACAGAAGGTCAGCACGATGCCCCAGATCCACATCCAGTTCAGGTTCTTTGGGGTGGGGATCATCAGCGTGTCATAGGCCAGACCAAGGATCGGCAAGCGCTTGTTCAGCCACTTCTCGCCGCTGGTCTTGGGCTCATAATGGTCGTGTGGGATACCAGCCATGTTCTATTCTCCCTTTAACCCAGTGTCAGTGTGTCGCCGTCCAGCACCGCGACGGGCACTGGCAGGTTTGTCGGTGCCGGGCCTTTGCGGATCCGGCCGGCGGTGTCGTAATGCGAGCCGTGGCACGGGCAGAACCAACCGCCAAAATCGCCTGCGTCACCCAAAGGCACGCAGCCCAGGTGGGTGCAGACGCCGATCATGACCAGCCATTCGCCGGCTTCGTCCAGCGTGCGGTTCTCGTCAGAGGCATCCGCGCCTTCGCGGTTCGCGTTCTCGGCGCCTTGGTCGGGCAGCTCGCTCAGGTCCACGGCGCGGGCCGCCTCGATCTCTTCCTCGGTGCGGCGACGGATAAAGACCGGCTTGCCCAGCCATTTCACCGTCATTTGCGTGCCGGGGGCCAAATCGCCAACAGGTACGTCGATGGAGGACAGGGCCTGCACATCGGCGGAGGGGTTCATCTGGTTGACCAGCGGCCACACAGCGGCACCTGCGGTAACCGCGCCAGCGCCTGCGGTCGCGTAGTATAGAAAGTCGCGGCGGGTGTTGCCGCTGTGGTCATCTGCTTGGGACACGGAAACTTCTCCATTGTCTGCCTGGCGTGCCGGGCATATTCCAGTGACATGCGTCCAGACAGAATCCGGGCGCACGCTCTCGCGCGGTTGATACTGCCAAGCTATGTCGCTCGTCTAGTCTGGAAAGTGTTCGGAGGTAAGCCAATTGTCGCACCACGTCCAATTGGCGGCGTTTCAACCCGATTTGGCGCCGAATCTGGGCTCCCTCGTCCGGTTGGCCGTCTGTTTTGCGGCACCCGTCCACGTGATCGAGCCCTGCGGCTTCCCGTTTTCGCGCAAGCTGCTGCGTACACGGGGGCTGGATTACACCGACAAGGCGGAGCTGCATCACCATGATGACTGGGACATGTTTCAGGCCAAACGGACGGGGCGGTTAGTCCTGCTGTCAACCAAGGCCCAGACTGATCTGTGGGATTTCCGCTTCGCGCCCGGCGACTGCCTACTAGTAGGTCAGGAAAGCGCGGGCGTGCCGCCCTATGTGGTGGAGGCCGCCGACGCCGCCTTGCGGATCGCCATGCCGGGGGAGGGGCGCAGCCTGAACGTGGCCATTGCCGCCGCGATTGCCGTAGCGGAGGCGACGCGGCAGTTGGGGTGATGGGGCTGGTGATCGCGGATTGGATGGCTGTGTTGCGGAC
>CALHHY010000090.1 GCA_938030665.1 uncultured Litoreibacter sp.
ATAGGAAAACGTCAGCTGCTTGCCGACATAGCGGTTCTCCCGCCAGCACAGCACATCTGCCAACCGATCCGGCTCGACATTGAGTGCACGATGCAGGTTGTCTGGCTTGGCTGGTGCTTTTGCGAACTTGGCGTTGTGACGTTCTTTGAAGCCTTGCAAATAGGCGTTTCCTGCCTCCATGTCGGAGATGCCCGCAATACGCAGTTCCTTGACCAGGCGGTCCTGAAGCGTGCGATTGGCGCGTTCAACGCGGCCCTTGGCCTGGCTCGTGTTTGCGCAGAGGATCTCAACGTTCAACTCGCTTAGCGCACGCCCAAACTGGGTGATCCGCGCACCGCCTTTGGCATCTTCTTTGGCAACGCGAAACACGGTGTGCTTGTCGGAATAGAACGCGACAGGGCGGCCATGGTTGTGAAGATAGCTTTCCAAAGCCTCGAAATAACTGAACGTGCTTTCCGACTTCACGAACCTCAATTCCATAAGTGTACTGGTGGCGTCATCGATGAACACCAGCAGGGTGCAAGGCGATGCGCGATCCTCGAACCATCGGTGATCTGAACCGTCGATCTGGATCAGCTCGCCGAAGCACTCCCGGCGCAGGCGCGGCTGATGAAACTGGCGGCGCTGTTTGCGAGACCGCCAAATGCCGTCTTCTTGCATCCATTTGCGCAGCGTCTCACGTGAGACTGTGAACCCGTGATGCTCAGCCAGCATCTCAGCCGCCAAGGTCGGCCCGAAATCCGGATACTGCTCCTTGATCAGGGTCAATGCATAGTCGCGCTTGGCATAGTGGATGCGGTTGTTCGGAGGTTTGCCGCGTGCCTTGTGCCGGATCGCGGATGCACCGTCATGGCGACACCGCTTCAACAGCCGGAAAATCTGCCGACGTGTCAGGCCCAACATGTTGGTCGCATTGTCGACGCTCAGCCGACCATCATCGACCTGCGCCAGCACTCCTACGCGGTTCAACTCGCGCTCGCTCATCATCACCCATCCCATGTCTGCTCGTCCTCACTTCGTTTTGCGAGGAGAGTGACACTTCTGAATTGCTCACGGGTGACATTATCGCTTTGCACCTACAGAGATCAATCTTATAATCAGTATTATGTGTTTAATTTACGTAGTCAACCTCAGGTATCTCCTTTACAATATCCGCTCTTTGCGAATGACTGGCCTGACATCCTATATCATCTGAAAGGTCCGCGATGACAGAGGCACAGATTGGGCTGATTGGCCTGGGCACCATGGGCGCAGCACTGGCGCTGAATATTGCGGATAACGGTTTTGATATTGCCGTCTGGAACCGCACGGCTGCGAAGACCGATGATTTCGTCGCGGATGCCGGGCCCTTGGCCACGCGGATCACGGCGACAAGAACGCTTGAGGAGCTCGTCAGCAGCCTCGCACAGCCCCGCGCGATTATTCTGATGGTGCCGGCCGGTGACATTGTGGACAAGCAGATCGCAGCACTGCGGCCGTTGCTGGCCCCCGATGACCTAATCATAGATGCGGGCAACGCGCTTTTTCATGACACGAACCGCCGCGCAGCAGCCGGTGACGGGCCGTTTCTTGGCATCGGCGTCTCCGGTGGTGAGGAAGGTGCGCGGTTTGGCCCGTCGATCATGGGTGGCGGCGACCGCGCCCATTGGGACCGAGTCGCGCCGATTTTGGAAGCGATCGCAGCCAGCTATGGCGGTCAACCTTGTGCGACGTGGCTGGGCGACGCGGGCGCCGGGCATTTCGTCAAAGCGGTCCATAACGGGATTGAATACGCCGATATGCAGATGATCGCCGAGGTTTACGGCGTGATGCGGGACGGGTTCGGCATGGCCGCGGCCGAGATCGGCGATGTGTTTGAGAACTGGAACCAGGGTCCGCTCGAATCCTACCTGATTGGGATCTCCGGCAAGGTTGCGGCGGCAACAGATACGGCGACCGGACGCCCGATGCTGGACATGATCGTTGATGCGGCGGGCCAAAAAGGCACAGGGCGCTGGACCGCCATCGAGGCGCAGCACCTTGCTACGCCGATCCCTGCGATTGAGGCTGCAGTCGTCGCCCGCAACCTCTCATCCCGGCGCGACGAACGCGCTTTGGGCGAAAAGTTATTCGGCGCGGCACCGCAACCAATTTCCCGCGATGAAATCACGCTTGATCAGCTGGAACAGGCTCTGATCGCAGGCAAAATTCTGTGCTACGCTCAAGGGTTTGAAATGATCCGCGGCGCACAGGAGGCGTTTGGCTGGGCCCTGCCCCTGCCCGAGATTGCCAAGGTCTGGCGCGCGGGCTGCATCATCCGCTCCGCCATGCTGAACGACATGGCGCGGGCATTGGCAGACCCATCAGCGCAAAACCTGATGTTTGCCGACGGTTTTGCGGACCAGCTGCGCGGCACCCATGCCGCGCTACGCCACGTGGTCGCGGTTGGCAGCTTGCACGGTATCGCGATGCCCGCGCTGTCCTCAGGTCTTGCCTATTTCGACGCCATGCGGACGGCACGCGGGACCGCGAATATGATCCAAGGCCAGCGTGATTATTTCGGCCGGCACGGTTTTGAGCGCATGGATGGCGGCAGCGACAAGCACGGGCCTTGGGTGGGGTAAAGGCGCGATAGCCAAGCGGCTCAGGTCACCCGGCTGCGGGTCTTGAACTGCGGCTGGTCCCAGGACCCGGTCGTCATGATGTCCGCTAGAATATCTGCCGCACGGGTCACGTCATCCGCGTCCAGATAAAGCGGCGTGAACCCGAACCGCATGATGTTCGGCGCGCGGAAATCACCGATCACATCGCGCGCAATCAGCGCCTGCATCGCCGCGTATCCTTCGTCAAAGGCGAAAGACACCTGAGAGCCGCGCCGCAACGGGTCACGCGGGCTGGCAAGGGTCAGCTCCGGGCAGCGCGCCTCCACCTGCATGATAAATTGCTCGCTCAGCGCAATGGAGGCGTCGCGCAGCTCCGCCATATCGACCCCGTCCCATGCGTCTAATGCGGCCTCCAAAGCGGTCATCTGCAATACGGAGGGGGTGCCGACCCGCATCCGCTCGATACCCTGAGCGGGACGATACTGGTGTTCGAAGGCAAAGGGCTCAGCATGGCCCAGCCAGCCCGATAAGGCCGGGTCGATCTGTTCGATCAGATCAGGCCGGACATAGATAAAAGCCGGCGCGCCCGGTCCGCCATTTAGGTATTTATAGGTGCAGCCCACGGCAAACTCGCAGCCTGACGCAGTAAGATCCACCGGAACCGCGCCGGCGCTATGGGCCAGATCCCAGATCATCACGGCCCCTACCTCAGCCGCCCTTTCGCTTATGGATTGCATGTCATGCATACGGCCCGTGCGGTAATCGACCTGCGTTAACATCACCACCGCGACCTCGGCGGTGATAGCTTCAGCGATGTCCTCGGGCGTTTCAAGCTTCAGCGCATGGCCGCGATCCAGCTGCTTGATTAGCCCCTCCGCCATATACAGGTCGGTCGGGAAATTGCCGGTGTCCGACAGGATCACCTTGCGGTCAGGGCGCATTTGAAGACCTGCAGCAAGGGCCTGAAACACCTTGACCGACAACGTATCGCCCAACACGACGGAGGCCTCGGGCGCGCCAATCAGCCGCCCTACCCTGTCGCCAAGCCGCGCCGGTTGCCCCATCCAGTCATCAAGGTTCCACCCCTTGATCAGATGCGCCCCCCATTCGTCGCGCAGCATCTGGTCAAGGCGGCCCGGCACGGATCTCGCCAGCGGACCCAGGGAGTTGCCGTCAAGATAGATCATGCCATCCGGCAGCTCGAACAGTGACTTCCGTGGTAACATATGGCCCAACTCCCGTGCATTTGTCAGGCGGGATTTTGCACGCCCCCGAAACAACGGCAAGCCCGCGCAGGTGCATCGGCGCAACACCGCAATCCCAAAGTGACGTTCAGGTCGTATCGCGAAGCACCTGCTTTCCTACTGATATTAACCGCAATTTTTCGTGAACTGATACCTTTGGAGTATATGGAAATTCCGCTAAGTCTGCTGAAAATATAAATAATTTCGAGTCAATCTCTCGACACTCCGGGACCACAAGGATATCGTTCGCACACCAGTAAACCAATGAGTTCACATAAATGCCGTCTCTCCTAATCCTTAATGGACCAAACCTTAACCTTCTCGGCACGCGGCAGCCTGAGGTCTATGGCAAAGTGACTTTGGCAGAGATCGAAACAATGTGCCGCGTCCATGCGGATGCGCGCGGGGTTGAACTGGCATTTGAACAATCAAACCACGAGGGCGTCCTGCTGGACCTGATCCACGCCGCGCGCGGGGCGCACAGCGCGCTGATCATCAACGCCGGCGCGTTCACGCATAGCTCCATCGCGCTTATGGACGCGATCGGATCGGTAGAGATTCCGGCCATTGAGCTGCACCTGTCCAATGTCCACGCGCGGGAGGCTTTTCGCCACACATCCTTCATCGCGCCGGTGGCACTTGGTTTGATTTGCGGTTTTGGGGCACGTGGATATACACTGGCGATGGACGCCGCGTTGAGCCATTTGGGGCATAACGGATGATGGACCATTACCTACATCAGATGACCGACGCGAACTCGATTGAGGACGCGTGGAAGGTGCATGTCTTGCGTATGGCGGAATACGGGTTTGATCGCCTGCTTTATGCCTATACGCGCTTTGGCACCGGATCGTCGCTTGGCGACCCGCAAGACGCGCTGGTTCTGACCAACCACGACCCCGCTTATGTGGACGAATTCATCGGCCAGGGCATGTATGCCAAGGGGCCGATGGTGGCCTGGGCGACCGCCAATACCGGAGCTTGTTCGTGGAGCATGATTTACGACCTGATCAGCGCTGGCACCGTATCGCCCGATATGCTGGAGGCGATGGCATTCAACCGCAAGATGGACGTGATCGCGGGCTACACGATCAGCTTCCACGAGGTCTCCCAACGGGCCAAGGGCGCCATTGGGTTAACGGCCCGGCGTGGGCTTACCCAGCCCGAGGTGGATGACATCTGGTCACGCCATGGCTCCGAGATCGAGCTGGCGAATAAGATTCTGCATCTCAAGGTCGTTCAGCTGCCCCATACTACCGGGCAGCGCCGGCCGCTGACCGCCCGCCAACGCGAAGTTCTGGAATGGGTTGCAGACGGAAAGACCATTCAGGATACTGCCGTCATCATGGGGCTAAATCCAGCAACTGTCGAAAAACATTTGCGGTTGGCTCGTGAATGTCTGGACGTGGATACCACGGCACAGGCCATCCTAAAGGCTTCATCTCAAAACCAATTCTTCCTAATCGAGCGTTGATATTTGCCTTTGTTAACAGTTTGTTAACAATTAAGGTAGGGTTTACCTTACTTTGCTTTGGCGTCCCATTTTCCTACTTTGAGGATGTTCCGTGAGTGGTGGCTTTTGCCATGGGACTTTCTCGAAGGGTGGGTCTTCTTTA
>CALHHY010000091.1 GCA_938030665.1 uncultured Litoreibacter sp.
ACGGGCCGCACTTTGCCCGCCGAAATCATCGGCCAGACATCCCGCATCAAAGCCTTAGCAATCTCCGCCTTCGCTAGATCACTTTGCGGGCGCAGCGTTGAGCCGGTGATCGTCAGCCGCCGCACCATGACTTGCGCAAAATTCACCGCCGCTTTGGGGCCTTGCAGAAAGGCGATTTGCACCAAGCGCCCGTCCATCGCCAACGCGCGCAGGTTGCGGGGGATGTAGTCGCCGCCCACCATGTCTAGGATCAGGTCCGCCCCACCTTCGGCCTTCATGACCTCAACGAAATCGGCGTCCCGGTAGTTGATCGCCTGTTCCGCGCCCAAGGCGCGGCAGGCGTCGCATTTCTTTTCGGAACCGGCCGTGGCAAAAACCCGCGCCCCAAAAGCGCGCGCTAGCTGTATGGCCGTGGTCCCGATCCCGCTGGAGCCCCCATGGACCAGAAACCTCTCCCCCGCTTTCAGTCCGCCTCGCAAAAAGACGTTCGAGTAGACGGTGAAAAATGTCTCTGGAAGCGCCGCAGCCTCCGCTATGCTCAGGCCCTCGGGGATGGGCAGGCAATGGGCAGCGGGGGTCACGACCTGCTCCGCATAGCCGCCGCCGGGCAGAAGCGCGCAGACCTGATCACCCGGCTGAAGCGCAACGCCGGGCCCGACGGCGTCAACCACGCCCGCCCCTTCAAGACCGGGCAAGGGCGACGCACCCGGCGGCGGATCATAGGCACCCGCGCGTTGCAAGGCGTCGGGGCGATTCACCCCGGCATAGGCCAACCGGATGCGCACCTCCCCCATGCCGGGTTCTGGAACGGCGGTGCGGGTCGGCGTCAGCACCTCAGGCCCGCCCGGTTTAGATATTTCAACTGCACGCATCTGTGTCGCCGTCATGACCGGGCTCCCCTTTGGTTTTCAGAAAAGAAGCACAATCATTGGGGCAGCACCACAGGCGATATTGCGCCCCGCAAAGGGAACACAGATGTCAGCCCTGAACCGGTCAGTCCGGGTTTCGTGCCGCGCCATAGCCGGTTTGACCCGGCAAATCAGACATCCCAAACCGCGAGGGCGGCCTGATCTGCGACAAAAGCCAATTTGGCCCGGCAAGCAGCTTGCTGGCGGCAGGGTTGTTATTCACCTGCGCCTTGAGCTTTTCGACCTGCATCACATTGTCGATCCGGCGGTCCAGAAACGCCCATGTCGCCTCGTGATCCATGCTTTCATCGCCCAGCCAGAACAGCACCGTTGCCGCATAAACGCCCGACAAGGTACCGCGTTTCGTGTACCAGTTGTGGTCGTTCGATGTGTCGCCAAGGGCCGTCCAAATGGCATCGGCGGTCCCCCAGACAAGCTGGCCACCCGTAAGCGCATGTTGCGGCAGCGCGAAAAGGGCGGAGCCGCGCCGCACCGCCTCTTTATGATCAGCGGCCGCCTCCAACCGGTAGCACACACCTGCGGCAACCCGGTCCCGGTAGCGCATCGTTGACAGGTTCTCAGACGCCAAGCGCGCCGTCATCTGGGCATCACCGCGCTTGTGAAACGCAATCGCCATATCCAGCGCCTTGCGGGGGAAATATGACGTGGCCAAGGCCGGGTCGATGCCGGTCTCCTCGACCGCCGCGTCGAAAGCGGTGTCTGACCAGCCATCAAAGATCACATGATCCAAAACGGCATCCAAAAGGCGGTCTTTATCCGAAATTCCCATGGTCATTCTCCCGTATCAACACTGGTAGACAAGCTAGCGCGGCTTTGCTATAGGGCCACTTCCTGCAAATTCTTGCAAACTCTAACTTAGGAAGGTGGTGACACCACATGCAGGTAAGCGTTCGCGACAACAATGTCGATCAGGCACTACGCGCCCTGAAGAAGAAACTTCAGCGCGAGGGCGTTTTTCGTGAAATGAAGCTCAAGCAACATTTCGAAAAACCGTCTGAGAAGAAAGCACGCGAGAAGGCCGAGGCCATCCGCCGCGCCCGCAAGCTGGCCCGTAAAAAGGCACAGCGCGAAGGCGGGATGTAGACCCCGACTTCTTTGCACAGAAGAAAACGACCCCCGCAGCGCAAGCTTCGGGGGTTTTTTTTGATGCAAACTTACCGCGGGATTTCACCGTTTCGTAAGACTGGACAGGTAGCAAACCGACAAACACCTAGTTTGGTTGACAATGAACCGGTATTTGAAACACCTTTTTGCGATCTACCTCAGCGCGCTTTTCGTGCTGATTGCCTCTATCGGGACAAGTTTGGTTATCCAGCAGCGGGCGACGGCGCAACTGGCGGAAGATGCCAGTAACATCAACAAAAGCGGCCGTCAGAGGATGCTGAGCCAGCGCATCATTTATCTTGCGCAGAACCTGGCCCAAACCCCCGATCCGGTGACCAGGACCCAATTGGAAGAAGCCATTGGCGAATTTGAGGCCGCGATCAACCTGTTTGAGGGGAGCCACAGCCGACTGAGTGGCGCCGACAACCTGAGCCCCGAACTGGGCGAACTTTATTTTGGCGGTCCAAATGCCACCACCCTCGACGCCCGGATCCGTGCTTATATCCGCGTCGCGCGCGCCGTTGCGGCAAGCCCGACCGATACGGCCAATTTGGAGCGCCTCCGATCGATTGAACAGCGCGGCCTGCTTGCCGACATCAATGCCGTAGTAGCACAGTATGAACGCGACAGCATTGCCCGTATTTCCCAGTTGGAAACCTTCGAATGGGCGGCCCTTATGCTGGCTCTGGGTATTGTCATTGTCGAGATCTGCTTCGTTTTTCGACCGGGCCACCGCTTCATTGAAAATGCGCTTACCCGTCTGAGCGAACGCAATCAGCAGCTTGACGCGGCCCGCAAGTCTTTAAGGCAAGAACAGGACGCATTGCGCGCAAGCCTTGAGGAAAGCGAACAACTCCGGAAATCCCAGGCAGAGTTTATCTACGCCGTGTCTCATGACCTGAAATCGCCAACCAACTCGCTGACCATGTTTCTGTCTGAGATTGAGTTGACCAACGGCGCGCAACTCGACGCGGACGGCAAGGGGCTTCTCGCGCTCAGCCAGAACACGTTGACGCGCATGTCGGACCAGATCGAGGACATCATATCCTATTGCGGCGCGGAGGAAGCCGTCACAGTTCCGGAACCCATTCTGCTGGCCTCGCTTGTCGAGGAAGTGATGGCAGACATGGCTGATCGCATTTCTGACGCACAGGCCACAATCAGATTGGGCGCGCTTCATAAGCTTGGTGGGCACCGGGCGCAGATCAAGCTTTTGATTGCTCATTTGCTGGGTAACGCATTGAAATATCGCGATCCGGACCGTGCATTGACCATCACTATCAGCTCAGAGCCTTGGGATGACGGTAGATCCGTCAAACTGCACGTCGAAGATACCGGCATTGGCATCGCCAAAGAAAATCAGGAGCGGATTTTCAAATTATTCGAGCGATTGCATCTCCGGCATGAATATTCCGGGTCAGGCTTGGGGCTGTGTACATGCCAACGCATTGCCCGCCACCATAACGGCATCCTGACCGTCCATTCGGAAGAAGGCAAGGGAACGCGATTTACCGCGACCCTGTCACATCTCACCCACGATACCAACCAACTTGCGAGGGCAGCTTAATGAGTGAAGCGGCAGTAGAACGGATCATGTTGATCGACGACGAACAAATCGACCACATGATGTATAAACGAATTATCGGGCGATCTGACCTGGGCTGCGAGCTTGTCAGTTTTATGAAAGCAGGCGATGCCATTGAGTATCTAAAAGACCCCGACAAACCGCCGGTCGATCTGATTTTCCTCGATATCCGGATGCCTCTGATCTCGGGATTTGATTTCCTGGAGATGGCCGAGCCCTTCATGCCGAAGGGTCGCACAGTTCCCGTGATCATGATGTTAACCACCTCGTTGAACGAAACTGATCGCAAGCGCGCTGCCAGCTTTGAACGAGTGAAAGCCTATTTCAACAAACCCCTGAACGCCGATCAACTAACCGATGCCGTTAAGATTGTCGCAGACGCCAAGGCTGCGAAGCGTGACGCGGCCGCCTAGGGTACAGACTGAACCAGCCGTCCTGCATGCGCAATTTCGACAAAGCAGATTGGTCAGCCCGGGAAAGCGTATCAGTAGCGTGGCTCTCACGTTGATTGCAGGAAGTCGGATTGCGGAACGTTTTGCTGATGGCCGTTCCTGCGCCAGAACGACAGGGAAGGCACCGCCCTAGTCTTGCGCCAGCTTCGCAGAGTTGTCGTCCGGGTCTTCGTCGAAAACCGTGCGGGTTGTCACACCTGGCAAACGCGCAAAAGCCTCCATCGTCTTCTTTGGGAAGTAGCTGACGGGGACGCTTTCAAACCCCGGTAGCTGCGAAAGGATTTGGCTGGTCGAGAATGAGCATTGCGCTTTAGGCACAGCGCCATAGCCTGACGCGATCTGAAGCGCCTTTGCCGCCACATCGGCAGGCACCGCGACCCGTTGAACAACGGTATGGAACGTCTCCCGCGTGTGGTAGTCGATGTAAATCTCTACCATCCGGTCGGTCAGCCCGTAATGCAGGTCATTGCGCTCCGGCGCGTTGGGGTTCCACCAGGTTCCTGCAGGGTCCCACATAACCCGCTGCGGGCCGTTGATCAAAAGCCCGGTATGGGCGCCCGCGCCAGAATTATTGTTGATTACCGTGATCAGCGTCAGCGTCGACGGGCCGTCCGCCCGGAACGCTACCCGGTCAATCTCATGCTGCTCCGACCATATAGGCTCCGCCCCGCAGGCAGAGAGACCCGCCAGCAATAACAGCGAAAGGGCGAGGCGACGGAGCATCTTTGCCTTACAAATGAACGGGCTGGACTAGCCGTTGATCATCGCCAAAAGGACCAGAAATACCAGAATGCCAATAACGGTGTAGGTCGTGAATTTCACGAAGCCGTCAAAGGTTTTCTCTTGCGCTTTGATGTCCATGGAACCTTGTTCGTGTTCAGCCACATCGGCCTCCGTTAAAATGATTTGTGGTCAAATAGCGGATTCTTGCTGCCCTGTCACCTGCGACAATAGGCGAATTTACCCCTCCTCCAGGGAGGAGGCGAGACGGAAGCCAATCCGGTTGGGTTCCGGGCGGTTCACCTCTTTGGGCAAGGCGCGCAACATCACGTTCAATTGCGTGACATGCTGAATTTGTTGGGTTTTGGTCCCGGCCGGATCGGTGCCATAAAAGGTGATCAGGTCGGGGGCGTAAAACCCCATCCCTTCAATCCGCATTACGCCGGCGTCACCGCCGGTGAAGCCCATGGCAACTTCCTGGTCGGCATCCAGCTGCTCTTCGAAATTTTTGATGTAAAGCACCAGCCGGATATAGGCCCATTCGGCAGGTGTTTTATCTTCAAGCGGGGTGTTCGCGACTGCTTCAGGCAACGGCTCTTGTTCAGGCGAAGGGCCGCGTTCAGCGGTATGGACCGCGCGCGCCTTGGGCATGGCGGCCCCTTCGATGGCTTCCGCCGTTGTCCTGATGTCATTGCCCATAGGTCTAGCCCTTCGTCTGGTAAAGATACGCCCCGTCTTCACGCAGGCTGCGGGTGACTTGTCCAGACAAATACAGGTGATGGCAATGGGCCATGGCCTCCACCAGCGCCAGCCCGTATTCGCCGCCGCCAATCTCCCGTTTGAAGAGGGTCAGGAAGCACTCATGTGCGCTATGGGGCGTGGCCAGAAACACCAGCAGCCGGTCAAGCGCGCTGTGGTGGTTGTCGATCAGCTGCCGCAAGCGCAGCGGCAACCCACGAAAGGGCAGCTTGTGGCCGGGTAGCACCAGTTGATCGGGCGTCGCAAACCCGCGCATCCGCTCGCAGCTTTCAAGCCAATCGGCGACCGGGTCGGCCTCAGGTTCATTCGGGTAAAGCCCCAGATTGGGAGAGATGGACGGGATTAGCTGATCACCGCCCAAAACGATCCCATCGTGGCTCCACAGCGTGGCGTGTTCAGGCGCGTGGCCATTGCCAATCCGCACCTGCCAATCCCGCGCCCCAATTCGGATCACGTCGCCTTCGCGGATGCGGGTGAAGCCTTGCGGCATCGGGGCCACGCAATCGGCGAAATTAAACGGACGCTCCGCCTTGCGCGCGGCCAGAACATCGGGGGCCATGCCGCCGCGGGTGTAGAAGATGATGGCCTCCGGCGTCGGCACCGGCTGCACATCAAGGGTCAGCATCCGCGCCATCAGCCAGGCCGTTCGGGTCGTGACCAGCGCTACCCCATATTCGGACTGAAACCAGCCCGCCATCCCAATGTGGTCCGGGTGGTGATGGGTAACCACAACGCGGCGCACCGGTTTGCCCTGCAAGGGACCGGCAAGCAGCGCCTGCCAGATCCCCACCCCACGTTTAGAGAAAAACCCGGTATCAACCAATGTCCAGCCATCACCATCGGCAACGGCGTAGACATTCACATGGTCCAGCTTCATGGGCAGCGGCAGGCGCATCCACAAGATGCCGTCGGCCACTTTGACGGCCTCGCCTTCCGCAGGGACGTCCTCAAACGGGTAGCTGAGGGTTTCGCTCACGCGACGAGGTCTTCGACGCTCAGATCATACAGGTCATCCGCGCCCGCACGCGCATGTTCGGCAAGGCCCACATGCTCGGGCAGCAAACGCTGGACATAAACGCGGGCGAGACGGGCGCGCGGGCTTTCAGGCCCTGCCCGATGCGCGGCGCAGAGGTGGTAGTAGCCCCCAAGGCAGCGCGCAAAGAGGCGCAGATAGGCAACCGACCCGGCAAAACGGTCGTTCATATCCTGACTTACCAGCCACTCGGTCGTTTCGCGCAAAGTCTCCAGCGCGGTGAAAACCTTGGCGGACAGCTCCGGCTGATCGGCCTTACAGCCTTCCACCGATTCCTCGATCTCGTCGATCAGGGCATAGGCGGCCTCCCCCCCGTCCATCATCTTGCGGGCCACAAGATCCATCGCCTGAATACCGTTGGTCCCCTCGTAGATGGCAGTCACCCGTACGTCCCGCAAATACTGGGCGGCGCCGGTTTCCTCGATAAAGCCCATGCCGCCATGGACCTGAATGCCCTGCTGGGCGACATCGATACCGACATCGGTGCCGAACGCCTTGGCAATCGGGGTCAGCAGCGCGGCGCGGGCCTTCCATGCGGCGTCATCGCTGGCATTGCCCATGTCGATGGCCACTGCACAAGCGGCAGAGATCGCGCGGGCCGCAAACGTATCTGCCTTCATCTCTGCCAGCATCCGGCGCACATCGGCATGGCCGATAATGGTCTCACCCTCATGCGCGCGGCCCTGCTTGCGGTCCATCGCATAGGCCAGCGCGTGTTGATAAGCGGCCTCTGCCACTGCGATGCCCTGCCCGCCGACGCCAAGGCGCGCGTTGTTCATCATCGTAAACATTGCAGCCATGCCTTTATGCGGCTCACCGATCAGCCAACCCTGCGCGCCGTCATATTGCATGACCGCCGTGGGGGAGCCGTGCAGCCCCATCTTATGCTCCAGCGACACAACCTTCAGCGTGTTGGCCACACCCGGCTTGCCGTTCTCATCCGGGATCAGCTTCGGCACCATAAACAGGGAAATACCCTTGGTCCCCGCCCCCGCATCCGGCAGGCGGGCCAGCACAAGGTGGCACACATTCTCGGTGAAATCATTGTCGCCCCAGCTAATGTAGATTTTCTGGCCCGTGATCGCGTAGGTGCCGTCGCCATTCGGCTCTGCCTTGGTGCGCAGCGCGCCCACGTCGGACCCCGCCTGCGGCTCCGTCAGGTTCATCGTGCCGGACCACGCGCCCGAGATCAGATGCGGCAGATACAGCGCCTTTATCTCGTCCGAGGCGTGGTGCTCCAGCGCCTCGATCTGGCCCTGGGTCATCAGCGGGTTCAACTGCAGCGACAGGCACGCGCCGCCCATCATCTCGTTGACCGCGTTGACGACCGATTGCGGCAGCCCCATGCCGCCATATTCGGGGTCCGCCGCCATGCCGACCCAGCCGCCCTCGGCAATCGCCTTGTAGCCGTCACCATAGCCGGGCGAGGTGCGCACCATGCCGTTTTCCAGCTTGGCCGGGTGCAGATCGCCACTGCGCTGCAACGGGGCCAGAACTTCTGAGGCCATTTTCGCAGCCTCTTCAAGGATGGCAGCGGTCACATCTGCCGTCGCCTCGGCAAATTTGTCGGTGCCGCTGACCCGGTCGTAGCCGACGACATGATCGAACAGGAACTGGTAGTCATCGGCTGGTGCTTGATAGGGCATCTTGGTCTCCGTCGGTCGCGTCGCTTTGCAGCAAGTCGCGGATCGGGTAAAGGGCGTCAAGTTTGCAGAAATGTGCCGTGCGGCGCGGCTGCTCGCAAGGAAAACGCAACGTCAGTAACAGGAAACGCGATGACGCAGGTCCTCAGCCCCGACGAGATCGCCACCGCCGCAGCGCTATTGCGCGACGGCGCCTGCGTGGCCTTCCCGACGGAAACGGTCTACGGGCTGGGCGCGGACGCGACCGATGACGCCGCTGTGGCCGGTATCTTCGCCGCCAAGGACCGCCCCCGGTTCAACCCGCTGATCGTCCATGTGCCTGATGCGAAAAGTGCGTGGCGGCTGGTGGACCCGACCCCGGAGGCAAGAAAACTGGCGCAGGCGCATTGGCCCGGCCCCCTGTCGCTGGTGCTGCCCCTGAAAGCTGATACCGGCCTTAGCGATCTGGTCACGGCCGGGCTGGGCACGCTTGCCGTGCGCGTGCCCGCCCATCCCCTTGCCGTGGCGCTATTGCGCCTTGTCGGGCGGCCCGTTGCCGCCCCTTCCGCCAACCCGTCCGGTAAGATCAGCCCAACTACCGCAGCGCATGTGACAGAGGCGCTTGCGGGCAGGATCGCCGCCGTCCTTGATGGCGGGGCCTGTGACGTCGGGCTGGAATCGTCGATCTTCGGCGGAAACCCGATGGCCCTGCTGCGCCCCGGCGGGGTCACCCTTGATGACGCTGAGGTCGCATTGGGAAGGCCCGTCACGACGGCAGCCCATTCTGGCACCCAACCCTTGGCGCCGGGGCAATTGGCATCTCATTACGCGCCAGAAGCGGCGATCAAACTTGACGTCACCCGTCGCGAAAGTGTCCCACATCTGGGGTTTGGACCGGGTCCAGCTGACATCAACCTGTCTGAAAGGGCCAACCTGACGGAGGCCGCAACGTGTCTTTTCGCCGCCCTGCGCGATATGGATGCCCTCGCCGCGCAAGCCGGGGCGTCCTATTTCACCGTGTCGCCGATCCCTTCCGAAGGGCTAGGGCTGGCGATCCGCGACAGGCTCACCCGCGCGGCCGCGCCAAGGCTCTAGGCCCGACCCCCTTCGGCCGACAGATGAAGCGGGTCGATGCCCATCAGCTTCAGCGCGCCCTGCCATTTGCGGTCGTCATTATGGCCAAAGACCAGCCCTTGGGTGGCGTCACCGATCAGCCAGCCATGGCGGGCGATCTCATCCTCCAGCTGCCCCGGCCCCCATCCGGCATATCCCATTGCCAGAAGCGCCTGATCTGGGCCATCGCCCATGGCGATATCCTCCAGAATGTCCAGCGTCGCGGTCATCGCGAAACGGTCATCCACCTGCAGCGTGTTGTCGCTTTCGCCGTAGTCGGAAGAATGCAGCACGAAACCCCGGCCAAATTCGACCGGGCCACCCACATGGATTCGGATTGAGCGGGCCGAGGGCGGGGCCTCAACCTCCAATTGCTGTAACAAATCGCGGAATTTCAGCTCTTCGGCGGGTTTGTTGACGATCAGGCCCATCGCGCCCTTGTCTGAGTGGGAGCATATAAAAATGACCGATTGCTCAAACCGCACATCCCCCATCGAAGGCATCGCGATCAGCAGTTTGCCGTTTAGATCAATGGAATCACGGGGCCTTTGCATGGGGTCAGGCTGCGGGCTTGCGCGGTATTGATCAAGGGGAAGAAACGCACAAATGCCGCAATGCGGCACCTGTTGCGAAATCTCGCCGAGACGTGATTTCCCCCGACCATCCACAACACCTAGATTGCGCGTCATGTCGAGACCCAAGCCCCCCATCCTTAACGCTGCTGCCGCCGCTTTGCTGTGTCTTGCAGCCCACCCCGGTCATGCCCAGTTTCTGACCGATATGGACGATGTGATTCATGTCGAGTTGCTGGAAGGCTGGCGGGAGGCCGCTGGCATGCATTATGCTGGCATCAAGATCGAGCTGGCTCCGGGATGGAAAACCTATTGGCGCGCGCCGGGCGATGGCGGGCTGCCCACCATCGTGGATTGGGAAGGCTCAGAAAACCTCAGCGACGTGGAAATTCTATGGCCCCGGCCACAGGTATTTCATGCTTTCGGGATGCGCTCGGTCGGCTATGACGACGAGGTCCTGCTGCCCATGCATCTGGAGGCCGAGGACGCCGATGCCGCGATCAACGCGCGCATCAACCTGACCATGGGCATCTGCAAAGAGGTTTGTGTGCCGGTGTCCTTTTCGCTCAACGCGGTGTTGACCTCGGAAAGCAGTGTGGCGGCCACGCCGATCCGCACCGCCTTGTCCCTGCGCCCGCGGAAGGTCGATGCGCCGCTTGATTGCAGCCTGCAAGCAAGCGCGGATGGCTACCAGCTGACCGTCGCGACACAGTTTGCCG
The DNA here is from genome assembly GCA_938030665.1 of uncultured Litoreibacter sp. Classification (GTDB taxonomy): domain Bacteria; phylum Pseudomonadota; class Alphaproteobacteria; order Rhodobacterales; family Rhodobacteraceae; genus Litoreibacter. Next base: position 10,609 of record CALHHY010000091.1, read on the forward strand.
CACTGGCGGGCGAGGAAGAAACATCCGTGGTCGAGCTGGCAAGCCCCGACATATGGATCAGCGAACCCGATTATCTTCGCGCGGGCGACAGGGTGACCGCCACGGTGGAGCTACGCCCCCATCACGACGGCGCGTCCATTGATCTCGACACATTGCGCATGACCGTCTTGACCAACCAATCCGCGATCGAACTGCTGGGCTGCGACTGATAAATGCTTTGGTCCTAGCCCGTGCGGGCGCGCCGCGTGACATGCGCGACCGACGCGACCAGCCAGTTCAGCGCCAATAGCGCAGCTACAGCCCCCAGGAATAGCAGCAAACTTCCCGAAACAGGTGCCGTAGCGAGGGCCGGGAACACCCCACCTATCGCGGCCAAGGGCGCCCCGGTGATGATCGCCACACCAAGCGTTGCGGCGAACAGCACGGCGATCAGCGCCAAATTTGCCCCCGCGATCCATTGCAACCGCGCCGCCTGAACGGACCTGCGCGTGGCACGCAGCTGCCGCCCGAAATCCGCCTGCACCGCCATAAGGGAAGGTACAACCAGCATCACCAGAAACAGGCCAACGCCCAACCCGTAGACCAGCGTAATGACCGTCGGTTTCAGGAATTGCGCGTGGCGCGAGCTTTCAAACAGCAGCGGCGCAAGCCCCAACACGGTTGTCAGCGTCGTCAGCAGCACCGGGCGCAACCTGTCCGCGGCGCCGTCGATGATGGCGGGGATCAACCCACGCTCCTGCGCGTATTCGTCGATGGTGGAGACCAGCACAATCGAATCGTTGATGATAATCCCCGTCATCCCAATCAGCCCGACCACGGTGAACATCGACAGCGGCACATCCCAGGCGTGGTGGCCGTAGATCGTGCCGATCAGCCCGAATGGTATGATGGCCATGATGACGGCGGGCCTCGTGAAACTTGCAAACACCCAGGCCAGCGCAAGGTAGATGCCCAGCAGGCACAGGACGAACCCGACCATGGCGTCCTGCAGAAACGCCTGCTCCTGCTCCGCCAGCCCGGCCTGACGCGAGGCGATGCCGAAATCGGCCTCCAGCTGCGGCAATATCTCCGCCGCGATCAGCTCCGATATCTCGGTGGCGCGTGCCGGGTCGTCTTCGGAAATGTCACCTGTGACCGAGACGACGCGTATGCCGTTCTCCCGCCGGACGGTCGAAAAACCCGTTTGGCTTTCGACGGTGACAATATCAGCCAGAGGCACGTATTCACCCGATGGCGCGCGCAGGAAGGTGCGGTCCAGAAAGTCTGCCGTCAGCTCCCCTACCGGCAGTTCCACCCGGATCGTGGCGGATCGTGGCCCGTCCGGATAGGTCGCGGCCTCAATCCCGTTCAACCGGTCGCGCAGCACCCGGCCAAGCGCGTCGATGGTAAAGCCCAAGGCCTGACCTTGCGCGGTGAGATCAAGGATCAGCTCTTCCTTGTCGAAGGCCAGACTATCCTCCACGGCGGAGACCTCGGGGAATTGCAGAAGCGCCTGTTTAAGTGCTTCCGCCGCATCTTTCAGAGTCTGCGCCTCTGCGCCGAACAGCTGCACATCAAGATTGTCGCCACCGGGGCCCGACCGCCAGCCACGGAAGCTGATCTGTTCGACCATCGGGTGACGGCGCACGCGGTCCTGCAGCTCCCCCACAAATTGGAAGGAGGAATAGGGCCGTTGATCCGCATCAATCAGCTCAATCGCAATGGCACCCAGCTGGTCCGGCTCCTTCGTGTCGGAACCCGATAGCCCGCGCCCCGTGGTGCCGCCGATATTGGCCAGCACATAATCCAGCGGATTAGTGCCGTAGCGTTCCGCATATTCGGCGGCCAGCTCATTGGTGGCGCGCTGCATCTCGGCCATCATCTCCAGCGTATCGGCGCGTTTTGCCCCCGGCAGCATGGAGAAATTGCCCGAGACTGAGCCGCGCTCAGGCGCGTTGAAGAACCGCCAGGTGACGTCGCCCCGGATGAACATGGCGGCCTGCGCGGCAAGCGCCACGAAAGCCAAGGCCAGCACCGGGTAGCGCGCCCAGATCACAAAGCGCATGAACGGGCGAAACAGCCGGTCACGTGCCCAGTTGAACCCTTTTGTCACAGTGCGGGACGGCCAGTCGTACCAATGATCCTTGGCCGAGGCGGCCAAAGCATGGCTCATGTGGTGAGGCAGGATCAGGAAGCATTCCACCAGCGACGCGATGAGCACCACGATCACCGTGAACGGAATGTCGGCGATCAAATCGCCAAACCGACCGCCCACGGCCACAAGGCCGAAAAACGCGATGATCGTGGTCAGCGTCGCCGAAAACACAGGGGCCGACATGCGCCGTGCGGCATTTTCAGCCGCTGTGACCGGGTCCTCGCCCAGTGTTCTGTACCGAAAATCTGCATGTTCGCCAACGACGATGGCGTCATCGACGACGATCCCCAAGGTGATGATCAGGGCGAAAAGCGAGATCATGTTGATCGTCAGCCCCGCCAGATACATCAGCGCAATTGCGCCCAGCATCGCCACTGGTATGCCTGCGGCCACCCAGAACGCGGTGCGGGCGTTGAGGAACAGGAAAAGCAGCAGCACCACAAGACCAAGACCCACCAGACCGTTATCCAGCAGAATGTCGATGCGCCCGGTGATCGCCTCAGACCGGGTGCGGATCAGGTCGATCGTGGTGCCGGCGGGCAGGGTGCGCGTCAGTTCCGCTGCGACCTCCGCCACCTGCTCCTGCACGCGGATCGCGTCCCCGGCGGCGGAGCGGTCCACCCGGACGGAAATGGCCGGGTTTTCGCCCCGGAAATACGCAAATTCGCGGTCGGTCCCGGCCACCTTGACCACCGCCACATCGCCCAGCCGTAGGTTGGAGCCGTCAGCATCGGAACGCAGGACGATATCCGCAAGCTGCGCCGGATCACGTTTGGCCGTGCCGGTGCGCACTCGGGCAGAGGCGCCGGTCACCTCCCCCGCGGGATCGGTGGACGCTTCACCCCTGATCGCCGCCGCAATCTCGGCCATGGTAATGTCATGCCGGATCAGCGCCGTTGAGGGCACTTCCACCACGGTTTCGGGTGCGGCAACGCCCCGGATCGTCGTGCGGGTCACCCCGGCTGCAAATAGCCGGGTCACGAATTCATCAGCAAACCGGCCAAGCTGATCGACGGCAACCGGCCCGGTGATCACCACATCTGTGACCCGGTCCCGCCAGGCACCGCGCCTGACCTGGGGGTCTTCGGCATCTTGGGGCAGGTCTGTCACCGCGTCCACGGCGACCTGCACCTCGTCGGCGGCGCGCGACATGTCCCAGCCGGGTTCGAACTCCAACGTGATATTGGCCCGCCCCTCGGTGGAGCGCGCATCAGAGCTGGCAACCCCCTCAACGCTCAACAACGCGGGTTCCATCAGCTGGACAATCGCGCGGTCGACATCCTCCGCGCCCGCGCCCTGCCAGGTGACGTTGACGGTGACATTGTCGATGACGACATCGGGGAAAAACTGAGTCCGCATGCGCGGCAACACCGCGACGCCCACGCAAATCAGGATCACCAGAAGCAGGTTCGCAGCCGTGCGGTGCCGCGTGAAATAGGAAAGCAGCCCACCGGTCCCTGATTTGATGGCCGCGCGCATGGCCTAGCTTCCCATCCGGGATTCGAGCCGTTCGACCATCGCGGCGGGCACCTTGGCCTCCTGCAGCTGGCCCAGCATGCGCTGCTTTACCTCTTCAGGGATACGCGTGTTGGCCTCGACATAGGCGATCATGCGAGCGCGGCGGTCAGCGTCAAGCTCGACCAAGGCCGGGGCCTCGGGTGCCGCGCCGGGATCGCCGCGCAACGGGTTCACCTTGATACCGGCACCCAGAACCTGACTGCGTTCCAGCACCACCTCGCGTCCGATCACGTTACCCGCCCGAACAATCACGTCATCGCCCTGTCGGCGCAGCAAATTGACTTCCGCCACTTCAAGCCGGTCTTCGTCGCCCACCAACAGCACAGTCTGATCCGCGCCAAGGGCTGTCGCAGGCAGGCGGGTGACGCCCCGCAATGCCGGTTCGCGCACAACGACGGTGACAAAATCGCCGGGCCTCAAGCCGCGCGGCGCGTCGACCTCTGCAAAAAGCAGCCTGCCGGTCACCCCTTCGGCCACCGCAGCGCCTTCGCGGACCAGCCGGGCGGGAACGACCAGATCTGCGCCCAGCCCGTCAAGCCGGATATCCACCGGCGTCTTGATCAACGCACCGCTCTCATCAAGAAGCCGCGTGTATTGCGCCGTCGACACCCGGAACGCGACCTCTAAAGCCGCCGGATCGACAAGCTGCGCCAACCGTTCGTTATTCGCCACAATGCCGCCGGCGCTGGCAGCCACGTCGGCCAGTCGCCCGTCGAAACTGGCATAGATTTCAGTGTCCTGCAGCCGTCTCTCCGCATCGCGCAAGGCGATTTCGCGCCGGGTCAGCAGCGTGCGCGCCTGTGCCAGCCGAGCCTCCGCCTGTTGCAGTGCCTGACGGCGGGACAGAACGGTTTGGCGGGCCGTAGATTCGGCTATCTCCGCTTCTTCCACCGCGGCGGAGGTGCCAACATTGCGCTGCAAAAGGTCGCGCTGGCGATCCAGCGCCTTCAGCCGCAGGTCTACCTGACCCCGGGCGGCCTCCAATTCGTCTTGTGCGAGTAAGATCGCCTGCTCTGCATCAAGGATATCGGCCTGACCTTCCAGTAGGTCGGTTTCAGCCACTTCAACCGCCGCCTGCGCATCCGCCGGGTCGATACGCGCCAAAAGCTGGCCTTCGCGCACCGCGCCGCCTTCGGCGAAGTTATCCGCCAGCTCGACCACGGCGCCGCCGACCGGCGCGCGCAAATCAAGCGTCCGGCGGCTGCGCACCTCGCCAAAGCTGGTCAGTTCCGGCACAACGGTGCCGGCGGTCACCGGTGCCACGCGGACGGTGAAGACCCGTTCACGCGCGGGCCTGCTGCTGTCATCCTCGGCCCAGCTGATTTTGAGCGCGCTGTAGATCGTGTTGCCGCCAACCGCCAGCAACCCCACTGTCACGGCAAGCAGGAACAGACCAATCAGGCTGCGGCGGAAAAAACGCATGCGACTTTCAACTCCGTTTCACGGGCGGTGCAGGACAGGCGGCACCCCTGCTAAGGTAGGGCGCGGGCCGTCAAAGGTCCAATCCCACAAGCTCACACGTGCGACAGCATCATTTCCGTCGCTGATGTTCGTCCAGCCGGGGCATGATTTCCACGAAATTGCAGGGTTTGTGCCGGTAGTCGAGCTGGTGGACGAGGATCTCGTCCCACGCATCCTTGCACGCCCCAGGACTGCCGGGCAGCGCAAACAGATAGGTGCCTTGGGACACGCCCCCTGTTGCGCGGCTTTGCACTGCCGAGGTGCCGATCTTGGCCATGGAAACATGGGTGAAGACCGTGCCAAAGGCGTCAATCTCCTTCTCATAGACGTCGCGATGCGCCTCAACGCTCACGTCCCGTCCGGTCAACCCTGTGCCGCCCGTTGACAGCACCACATCCACCCCCGGATCAGCGCACCATGCGCGCAGCTGATCCGCGATCTCGGCCCGTTCATCGGGCAGGATTTTGCGATCTGCCAGCACATGACCCGCCCCCTGCAATCGGTCGACCAGCGTATTGCCCGATTTGTCATCCGCCGCCGTCCGGGTGTCGGAGACGGTCAGCACGGCGATGCGGACGGGGATAAACTCACGCTCGCTCATGTGCGCAGCCTCGCTTGCAGGGAAAGAAGATCGGCCCATGCCTCCCGCTTGGCCGCAGATTGCCGCAGCAGGTAGGCAGGGTGGAACATCGGCAACGCAGGGAGACCCATGGCCTCCGTCCAATTGCCGCGCAGACGGGTGATACCTTTCTGGCCCAGGACGGCCAAACAGGAGACATTGCCCATCAGCACCAGCACCTCTGGCTTGGCAAGGGCTACATGCCGCTCCAGAAAAGGCAGCATCATCGCGATCTCGTCGGGGCTGGGTTCGCGGTTATTGGGCGGGCGCCACGGCACCACATTGGTGATGTAGATCGGCTGCGCAGCCTCTGCGCGGCCATGGTCAATGGCGGCAAACATCGCGTCCAGCAACTGGCCCGCACGCCCGACAAAGGGGCGCCCTTCCCGGTCCTCGTCGCGGCCCGGCGCCTCACCAATGATCATTACACGCGCGCCCGGCACCCCGTCGCAGAACACTAGCGACCGCGCGCCTTTCTTCAGCTCGCAATGCTCGAACCCGGCCATGGCAGCTTGCAAGGCCTCAAGGCTATCAGCCGACGCGGCCGCCTGCCGGGCGATATCGGCCGGGTCAAAGGCAGGCGCGGCCACGGGCGCAGAATCAACAGGTGCCGCCTGCGGTTTCGGTTGCTTTTTGGGCGCGTCATAGCGGTTTACCGGCACCTCCCCGATGGCCTCATCGGCACCAAGGTCGATCTGCCATTCCAGAAGGGCCTTGGCCTGAGGGTAGTCGAGTGATTCCATGACACCAAACCTAGGGCCAGCCGTCAGGGGGGTAAATGGGCACCCGGCCTTGCCGCCCCACCCGGCGGCTCATATAACCACCAAGGACTGGCCGAAAGGGGACCCCGCATGACATTCCGCGCGCAGCATCTGCTGGGGATCGAGCAGCTTTCGCCGACCGAAATCACCGCCATTCTGGACCTTGCCGACCAATATGCGGATATGAACCGCTCGGGGCGCAAGCGGGGTGATCTGCTGGCGGGGCTGACCCAGATCAACATGTTTTTCGAGAACTCCACCCGCACCCAGGCCAGTTTCGAGATCGCCGGCAAACGGCTTGGCGCAGATGTGATGAACATGGCGATGCAGGCCTCCTCCATCAAAAAGGGGGAGACGCTGATCGACACCGCGCTGACGCTGAACGCGATGCACCCCGACCTGCTGGTGGTGCGTCATCCCCATTCGGGCGCGGTAAACCTGCTGGCCGAGAAGGTGAATTGTGCAGTGCTGAACGCGGGCGACGGGCGGCATGAACACCCCACGCAAGCGTTGCTGGACGCGCTGACGATCCGGCGCGCCAAGGGGCGGCTGCACCGGCTGAACGTGGCGATCTGCGGGGATATTGCCCATAGCCGGGTCGCGCGCTCCAACATCCTGCTTCTGGGCAAGATGGAGAACCGCATCCGCCTGATCGGCCCGCCCACGTTGATGCCCGCCCAGATCGATCACTTCGGGGTCGAGGTCTATGAGGATATGCGCGAGGGGCTGGCCGATGTCGATGTGGTGATGATGCTGCGCCTGCAACGCGAGCGCATGGATGGCGGCTTCATCCCGTCGGAGCGCGAATATTACCACCGCTATGGGCTGGACACCGAAAAACTGAGCCACGCCAAAGACGACGCCATCGTCATGCATCCTGGCCCGATGAACCGCGGGGTGGAGATTGACGGCACGCTGGCCGACGATATCAATCGCTCCGTCATTCAGGAACAGGTTGAAATGGGCGTCGCCGTCCGCATGGCCTGCATGCATCTGCTGGTCGAGGCCCGCAATGCGCAGCCTGTGGGCGTGATGGTGTGAGTAAGGAAAAGGTGGCTTTCAGCAGGAAGATAGACGGGCGCAAAAAGGGCCCGGTTCTCCAAGGCCCAAATCAAACGGGGCGACATGCTGGAACACCGAAATCTTATGACGAACCGGCCTCACTGCTTTTCAAAAGATGAACGATAGGCCCTGGCCACAGCAGGACGGGGACCCGGATCAAACCGATTCTGCGCTGCTCCCTGGACATCACGCCGATTGGGCTGGCGTTCTGGCCCCGGACGAATACATCCTGTGGCAAGGCGCGCCGTCGCGACGTATGAAACGCAAACGTAAGCTCTATCTCGGTATAGCTTTGGGCATCGCCTTCACATTGGCCAGTTTTGTGGTGGTGCTTCTCGAAGACCCGGACCGGCCCGTAAGCCTCATTATGGGGTTCCTCATGCCCTTCGCCGTCGTGGCGGTTGGTGGGTGTCTTCTCGCCCTCAGACGCGCGTTGGACCTGCTTGGCGTCACCACACGCTGACCAACAAGCGGATTTTTGTGGCCTGCGAAGACAGCAAGGGGCACCAGTCGCTGGATCATTGCGACATTACCCCAAAAGCCTATGTCCACATAACCGACACCCCGCCGCAGCGGATCACGATCACCCCATCACCGACCAAATCCCTGAAAATGGACGACGACACGAGAAAACTGCGCCTGCATGACCTTGAAGACGGGCTTGAGGTCTACAGAATGATCCTGCGGATCCGGCAGGGCGGCTCTTAGATCGCATCCCGCCCGCGCGGTGTGAGTTGATCCTGCCGAGCGGGACGGGTATCTGACGTCAGCGCCGCTAAGGAGAGTGCCACATATGGAAGACCCCAAAGACCCCCGAACAAGCGGCAAGGTCGCCATGTACGCGCTGCTGGGTCTTTTTGCCTTCACCGGCTTCCTGATCTGGTTCGGAGGATAACCCCATGGACACGCTGTTGGTTTTCGCCCTGAACGACGAAACAAACGTCCGCCACACCTATCTGACACGCGCGCAAGGCGACGAGGAAACATTCGAGGGGCTCGCTGCCTGGCTTGGGGTGAGCCATGTCGATCCCGGCCATGTGGAACTGTTCCCGATCAGTGATCTGGGGCCGATGAGCCTGAGCGAGTATGTAGCGCAGGCCTATGATATCGAGCCCTGGGCGCTGAATGATAGCGGGCAGCGGCTCAATGCGCTGGAGGGCGACGTGCTGCTGGTCCGCGAACAGGCGCTTGGCGGCTCCCCCACGCCGGGGCCGCAAGCGACGCTGATCGCCGCGATGCAGATGATCACGCCCGACCATTCGATGACCGGTTTGGCCCCCGCAGACCTGTCGCCCGCCGACGATGGCGGCCCGGCCAACCTGACGACGGCGCCGCGACAGGCCGACGGTAGCAACCGCTTCCTGCTGATCGCCGGGCTTATTTTTGGGGCGATTGTCCTGCTGTGCCTCTGGCTGCTGCTGACATGACCCTGATTTTGACGAATGCCACGCTGATCGACCCCGAGGCTGGCACCGAACAGCCGGGCGGGCTGGTCATCTCGGATGGCCGCATTTCTGAGGTGTTTGGGACAGATAAGCCGTCGGCCGCGCAGAACGCCACGGTCATTGACTGCGACGGCAAGCATCTGGCCCCCGGCATCGTCGATCTGGGCGTGAAAGTGTGCGAACCGGGTGAACGGCACAAGGAAAGCTTCCGCACCGCGGGCCTTGCGGCAGCGGCGGGCGGGGTCACGACCATGGTCACGCGCCCCGATACGATACCCGTCGTCGACACGCCCGAGACGCTGGAATTTGCCAAGCAGCGCGGCGCGGCGATGACGCAGGTGCGCATTGCTCTGCTGGCGTCGCTAACCAAGAACCGCGACGGGCGTGAAATGGTCGAAATGGGGTTTCTGCAAGATGCGGGCGCGGTTGGCTTCACGGACGGCGACCATGTCGTGGCAGATACCAAGGTGCTGAGCCGGGCGATGGTCTACGCCCGATCCCTGGGTGCGCTGGTGATGGGCCACCCGCAGGAGCCAGTATTGAGCGACGGGGCAGCGGTGACCTCGGGCAAGTTCGCCTCCCTTCGGGGGTTGCCCGCGGTATCCCCCCTGGCCGAGCGCATGGGGTTGGAGCGGGACCTGGCGCTGGTCGAGGCCACCGGCGTGCGCTACCATGCCGACCAGATTTCCACCGCCGCCGCCCTGCCCGCGCTGGCCCGCGCGAAGGAGGCCGGGCTGGACGTGACCGCCGGCGCCTCGATCCATCACCTGACGCTGAACGCGCTGGATGTGGGCGACTACCGGACCTTCTTCAAGGTCAAACCGCCGCTCCGCGACGAGGAGGACCGGCTTGCCATTGTGGAGGCCGTGGCCGCCGGGCTGATTGACATCATCTGCTCCATGCACACGCCGCAGGACGAAGAAAGCAAGCGGCTGCCCTTTGAGCAGGCGGCCTCCGGCGCCGTGGCTTTGGAGACCTTGTTGCCCGCCGCCTTGCGCCTGTTTCATGCAGGCCATCTGAGCCTGCCGCAGCTGTTCCGCGCCATGTCGCTGAACCCGGCCAAAAGGTTAGGGTTGGACGCAGGCCGCCTGACCGAAGGGTCCCCCGCCGATCTGGTGCTATTCGATCCGCACACGCCATTCGTGCTGGACCGCTGGAAGCTGCAATCGAAATCCAAGAACACACCCTTTGACGGGCAACGGATGCAGGGCCGGGTGCTGCGCACCTTCGTAGGCGGGGCTGAGGTCTTCACCTATGCTGCCTGAGCTGACCACCACCCTGCCCCTGCTGACCTTGGTGGGCATCTTGGCCTACTTGCTGGGATCGGTGCCGTTCGGATTGGTCATCACCCGCGTCTTCGGCCTTGGCAATCTGCGCGAGATCGGGTCGGGCAATATCGGCGCGACCAATGTGCTGCGGACGGGGTCGAAACCTGCGGCGTTGGCGACTTTGCTGCTCGATTCCGGCAAGGGCGCGATCGCGGTGCTGGCTGCCCGCGCGCTGGTGGGGGAGGATGCCGCGCAGCTCGCAGGTTTCGCGGCCTTTCTAGGCCATTGCTTCCCCGTATGGCTGGGCTTCAAGGGCGGCAAAGGGGTGGCCACATATTTAGGTACGCTTCTGGCTTTGAGCTTTGCGGCCGGGGTCGCCGCCTGCCTGACTTGGCTGGCCTTCGCCGCGCTGTTTCGCATCTCTTCGCTGGCCGCGTTGGTTGCTGCGGCGCTGATGCCGGTCTGGCTGTGGTTACTGGGGATGCCCACGATGATCGCGCTTGCCATTGGGCTGGGCGCGCTGATCTTCATCCGCCACGGCACCAATATCGCGCGCATCCTTGATGGCACAGAGCCTCGGATCGGGAAGAAGTAAGCCTCCTCACTGCCTTTCATCGCTCGACGCAAAATAAAGTTTGACTCGTCATCGCTTTCTGTTATTTCTGCCTTACCAGAAATTCCAGGAATATCAGATGCGACTGACGAAATCAGTGCAGGACTTCATTCTCCACTGGGGGGATATGGGCGCGAAATGGGGCACGAACCGCTCCGTCGCGCAGATCCATGCGTTGTTGCATATCTGCCCTGATCCACTGACTGCGGATGAAATTTGCGAGACGCTGAACCTGGCGCGCTCCAACGTGTCAAACGGCCTGAAGGAGCTGCAGAGCCTGAAGATGGTGACCTCCCAACGGCAGTTGGGTGACCGGCGGGACCATTTTACCTCGGTCCGCGACATGTTCGATTTGGTCCGCGCAGTGATCGAAAGCCGGCGGGAACGGGAATACGCACCGACCCTCGAAGCGCTAAGCGGCGTCGTCGCACAGGCGCAAGAGGACGGGACCGAGGCCAAGGTACGCGACCGCATGGTGGAGACGTTGGAGACGATGCAAATGTTTGACGATTGGTACAAAGAGGTGCGCGACCTGCCGCGCGGCACCCAACTGGCGGCGCTGAAACTAGGCGCCAAGATCGCCCGCTTCTTACCGAAATCCAAAAGCTGACCT
>CALHHY010000092.1 GCA_938030665.1 uncultured Litoreibacter sp.
TAAACCGATGGCTGCCAAAGATTTCGGCGTCCGCGTGAAAGGTAAACGTGGTGCCGCGCCGATTGGGCGCGCTGCCCACCTTTTCGACTGGCCCCAGCGGGATGCCGCGCGAAAACCGCTGTTCAAAGATCTCTTTGTTGCGGGCAACCTGCACCACGAGGCTATCTGACAGCGCATTCACGACCGATGCGCCGACCCCGTGCAGGCCGCCTGAGGTCTGATATGCTTTGCCAGAGAATTTGCCGCCCGCATGCAAGGTGCACAAGATCACCTCAAGCGCGGATTTGTCAGGGAACTTGGGGTGTGGGTCGACAGGAATACCCCGACCATTATCGCTGACAGATAAATATCCTCCGACCTCGAGTTCGACTTCTATCCTATTGGCGTGACCTGCAACGGCCTCGTCCATCGAGTTATCAAGAACTTCAGCCACCAAATGGTGCAATGCGCGTTCGTCCGTGCCACCGATATACATGCCGGGGCGCTTGCGAACGGGTTCCAGCCCCTCCAGCACCTCAATGGAGGACGCATCATAGGTGCCATCATCGGCGCCGCCGCCCGAAAACATGTCGTCTGCCATTGCCGCTCACTTTTTTGCTTTTCGGCAGTATAGGTAGCCTCATGGCGCGGCGCAATTGGCGGCGGCCCACGCGAGCGGCCTGCTCAGCTGTTTTCCGTGGTCTTCAGCCTGCCCTGCAGAAAGGCCTCCAGCCGGTGCAGCGCGGTCAGCACCGCATCGAAGGAATAGCCGAACAGGAAGCACGCCAGGAAGATCAAGGTCGGGTTGCTTTGCGAATTTATGCTGAAGACATTGGCCGGGATGAATAACATCGACAGCGTCATCGCGGAGAACGCCCCGAACAATACCCGCAGGAAGGCGCGTGCCGGGCCGAGATCGGACAGGGCAGGCGTCAAAACCCGGACGAGGCAGAACAGGGCGGCCCCCAATGACCCGTATATCATCGGCAGGGCAAAGCGGTTCGCCATCGCGATCTTGTCTTGCAGCTCCCGCGCTTTTTGCAGCAGGGTCAGGCGCGTTATGACGTGGTCTGACCCGTTCGCCTGGGAATTTCGGCCGGTTTCATCGGCCACCCTCGTGACGATTTTCTTGAACCCTTTATGGCCTTCAATCGCCACATCGACGAGGCCCAGCAGTTGGAGGTCGTCAACCTCGCCCTGATCGCTTGCCAATGTATCCGCACTCTCGGGGGGCGGCAGGCCCAGGGCGATGTCCACAGGTTTTTCGGGCCCGGTTGTTGCCGGCTCCGTGTCAGTGCCGAGGTCGAGCTTGTCGGACACTTCCTCCTCCACCTGGTTGACCGCCGCGATGACGTCATGGGCGATCTCGGTGGTCTCTTGCGGGCTGGGCTCCGGCGGTTTGGTGGCGAACCGGTCACTCTGCGCGCCAGACCTGCCCTTGAGCTCGGGCTCTTTCACCTCGGTGGTCCGAAAATTTGCGGGTATCGACAGCAGAAATTCGCGACCCGCCATTAACGGGTTGAAGAGGCGGTCGGCTTCTGTGCTTTGAGCGCGCAGCAGCTCCTCTTCATGGTGGTAGGACCGCAGCTGGCTCATGGTTTCGCTGAACAGCTTTTGCGCCGGTGTGCTGGCGCCGGGCGCGCTTTGCTCAGGGCCGTTCTGCTCGATCGCGCGGGCGATGACGATCAGGTCGCGCACCTCCTCATGCACATCGGTGGACAGGTGCTTTTCCATCTGGTTGAGAATGAGGTTGGCGTTGAAAGACCAATGGGTGAAATGCATTGCCGATATCAGCAGCGCCACAGCCAGCCCCGGTAGCAGCGCGCGTTGCCAGATTGCAGGCCACAGCTTGCGCCACTTGGTCGAGACGGAGCGCAAGGCGTTCAGCGCGGGGTGGCGGTCGGAGGTATCTTCCGCGGGTTTGCGCACCCTGCCGGCATTCGCCCCGATCCAGACCGGCGGGTCACCGTCCAGGATACGGGTCAGCGTGTAGTGGTCAATATCCTGGCAGACGTCGCGCATGGCCTTTCGCAAGGCAACCAGATGGGAGACATTTACATCATCTGGATTGCCCTCAAACGGGGCCAGCGCGTCAATCAACAGGTCTGAGTTCTCGGAACTGCGGCCCGTGAGCATGCAGTAGTTTCGGGTCGCGCTTGCCGCATTCAGCAGGTCACGCACCTCTTGCCGGTCGGGGAGTGCCATATCCGCGCCCGATCAATTCTGAACGCCGGTTTGCCAACCGTCATCCGTCAGACAGGAACAGGGCGACCCAAGGGGACCTGCGGAGATCGGGATACACCATCTGCCCCCTCCCAGAAGGCAGGCGCCAGCGGGGAAATCCTGAGCAAATGCATTGATGGAGGGGAGTTCAATCGCAAGAAGAACGCCAATGGCAAGAAAATGCCGGGTCATAAAACACCTCAATAAAATACCAAAAAGTCGTAAAATAATAAGGTTCAATAGCAGATTTCTGCGGAATTTGCAATCTGCGTGGCTGCGAGCGGAGGATTACAGGCCCCCGACGGCATTACTGCGCCGGGGTCAGGCCCTTCAAGCCCTCGCCTTTGATCTCGATCACGCGGCGTGGATACGGCATCTCGATCCCCTCCTTTTTCAGCGCGTTCCAGATCAGGAACAGCACGTCGGAGGTGAATTTATTATCGCCGTCGTCAAGGCCGTTCACCCAGAACTCGCAGGCGAAATCGACGCCCGACTCGCCAAAGCCGCGCAGCTCGCAATCAGGCGGGTAGGGGGCCGACAGGACGCCGGGATGGGTGGCGACCGCGGTCTCCACGATGCCGGGCACCAAGTTGATATCGGTCTCGTAGGTGACAGAGAAAGGCGCCTCATAGCGGTTGGCCGACCCGCTGTCGGAGTAGTTGACGACGCGGGTGGTGATGAAATCCTCGTTCGGGACCACGACCCAACGGCCGTCAAAGGTCTCCAGAATGGCGGCGCGCGCCATCATCTTGACGATCTTGCCCTGCTCCCCGCCGTCAAGCTCCACATAGTCGCCGACGGTGGCTTGCCCTTCGAGCAGCAGGATCACGCCAGAGATGAAGTTCGATGCGATCTTTTGCAGCCCAAAGCCCAGACCCACACCAATGGCCCCCCCAAGCACCGCGAGGGCGGACAGGTTGATGCCCATGATGTTCATCAGCAGCAGGAAGGCCACGCCGAAGATCATGAACTCCACGGCCTTGATCGACAGGGTCCGCAGCGAGGGACGCATGTCCTGTTTGGTCAGGTAATCGGTCGACTGCTGATTGGACCAGCTGCCCAGCCAGAACAGCAGGCTGCCCGCGATGACCCCGCGCACAATGGACATGAGCGAGAAGCCGATATTGCCAATCTGAACCCGCGTTTCTTCCAGCAGCAGGCTCACATCATCCAGCAGCCCGACCGTGTAAAGCGCGGCCACCGGGATCAGAATGTAGCGGCCCAGCAGCTTCAGGAACGGGATTTGCAGAATGTCGCGCACGAAAATCCGCGCGGCGATGAAGATGAAAACCCGCTTGCCAAAGGCGATGACCTCGCCGGAGCCGAAGATCGACCGCGTTGCCTGCTCCCCTATGCCGGTCAGGACGAAGGCGAGCAGCGGCAGCAGCAGGGGCAGGAACAGCAAGGCGAACCGCCGCGCCTTGGCCAGCAAGCTCTCGCTTTCCGCCGCCGGGGTCAGCAGGGCTGTGACGCGGGGCGCAATGATGCGCTGCAACATGACCGCCAGCCCGTAAGATACGACAAGCACCGCAAATTGCGACCATGCGGCGGGCGACAGTAGCCAACCCTTGGCCAAATCCCAACCCTGCGCGGCGTAGTCCAGCCCTTGCAGGACGAATGGTGGCATGTTGTCGAATTCCATAGCGAACCCCCTGCAATGGCCTTGCGCCCTTCTATGCGAGCCGGCCGCTTGGGCAAAGCCAAACCGCGTGCGGGGGACGCAGAAATTTACCATATGCGGCACAGGGGCCAGAGCCACGGCGCGAATTGGACGCTTGCCGCGCCGCATGGCCGTGATAAGGGCTGACAGATGAGCTTTGCCCAGCATATCCGGGCGGTGCTGGTCCTTGGCCTGCCGCTGATTGCCAGCCATCTGGCGCAATACTCCATTCAGGTGGTCGATACGGTTATGTTGGGCTGGTACAGCGTGACCGCGCTGGCCGCGAGCGTGCTGGCTGGCTCCTTCTTCTTTGTACTGTTCATCGTGGGCGCGGGTTTTGCCTTTGCAGTGATGCCGATGGTCGCCGAAGCCGCCGAACGGGGCGAGGAGGTCCGCATACGCCGGGTCACCCGCATGGGCATGTGGCTTTCGGTCCTGTTCGCCATTGCCTGCCTTCCCATAATGATCTGGTCCGGCCCATTGCTGCAAATGCTGGGCCAAAGCCCGGAGTTGTCAGGCCTCGCGCAGGAATATCTTCGCATCGCAGGCCTGGGGCTGATCCCTGCGCTGCTGGTGATGGTGCTGAAAAGCTACCTCGTCGCGATGGAGCGGACGCAGGTCGTGCTGTGGCTGACGATTGCGGGCGTCGCAATCAATGGCTTGCTCAACTGGGCGTTTATCTTCGGCAATTTCGACGCGCCGGAGATGGGATTGCGCGGCGCGGCGCTGGCCTCGCTGATGGCGCATTTCATAACATTTACCGCAATGGCGCTATACGCCTCCCACGCGGTGGGGTTGCGGGAGCATACCTTGTTCAAGCGGGTCTGGCGGTCCGACGGGCAAGCGATGACGGAGGTTTTCCGCTTAGGCTGGCCAATTGGGCTGACCTATCTGGCGGAATCGGGTCTTTTTTCCGCATCCGCCCTGATCATCGGCTTGATCGGCACCCTGGCGCTGGCGGCGCATGGCATCGCGTTGCAGATCGTGTCCGTTGTTTTCATGGTCCATATCGGGCTGAGCCAGGCGATGACGGTACGCGCGGGCCGAGCCCTTGGCCGGGGCGATGTGCCCGCTGTGGGGCGCGGCGGGATGGCCGGCACGCTGCTGTCGGGGCTGGTAGTGCTGGTAACGGTTGGCGTTTTTCTGACGATGCCGGAACCGTTGGTCAGCGCGTTTCTGGCCCCCGACGACCCAAACCGGGTTGCAATTTTGGCCATAGGGGCCGGGCTTCTAACGGTGGCCTGCCTGTTTCAGGCCGTCGATGCGGGTCAGGTGGTGGCCTTGGGGCTGCTTCGCGGCATTCAGGATACGAGGGTGCCTATGTATCTGGCCGCGATCAGCTATTGGGGCCTGGGGTTCCCCGCCAGCTACCTTTTGGCCATCACATGGGGCTTCGGCGCGGCAGGCGTCTGGGTCGGGCTGGTGGTCGGCCTGATGGCGGCCTGCGTCTCGCTGTGGTGGCGGTTCGGGGTGCTCTACCGCCGGATGCGCGCGCTGGACGTGCCCTGACCGGTGGCAGGCGTCAGGGGTCAGCGGGTCCAACACCCGGCGCAATATGGATCGAGGCCTCCGTCGCGCGGTCGGGGAACATCAGGTTACGCCGGCTTTGCGGGCGCTCCTTCAGCCGCTCAGGCGGGATGACGAAGCAGTTTATCTCGGCCCGCCCAAAGCGCCAACGCCGGCCGACCGCCGCGTCGGTGGAGGCCTCCTGCCCGTCACCAAAGAGCTTGACCAACCGGGCAATGGCATGCGCGTAGTTGAGCCGGTGGTCCGTCCGCTCCCGCACGGCGCATCTTAGAAGGGCGGGCGGGGCGGTGAGGTCGGTCTTGGCCGTGATGTCAAATCCGATGGGATCGGACTGGCCGGGCAAGAACGGCTCGCATCCCTCAAACAGGCAGATATCAATGTCGTCCGCCCAGCCAATGGGCAGCCGGGGGTAGCGGTCCAGCAGCTCGGCCACAGGTGCTCTGAAATCAATGCCGCAGCGCTCCAACTGCTGCCAGACCGGCGCCTCCGGCGGGCCTGCGCGCCCGCCCGAGAACCCGCGCATCAACCGGGTGATCATGATTTGCCTTTCAGCAGCCTGTCTGCCTTTTTGCGCACCAGGACAGAGCGCAGGTCATGCATCGCCAGAAGCAGCGCGTCGGTGACATCTTCCAGCGCCTCGGCATCCGCTTTGGTCTGCGCCCAATGGGTGGTGAGGTTAAGGTGATCGATGGCGCGGTAAATGTCGTCCATGTCGCGGGTCTGCAGCACTGCCTGCCGCTCGGCCATCCAGTCGTCAATCAGCGCGCTTTCCTGCGGCGTCAGGCTATGGTCCCCGTGCGGGCGGACCTGTCCGTTGCGGATATTGACGACCGCGATCTCGGACATCTCGATGCGGCGCTGGCGGTTTTCGGTCTCTACCCGAAATACCGTGGCGCCGTTTTCCCTTACACGGAAATAATACTCTGGAAGCTCTCCCGTCATCGCCGTCTTTATCCACCCCACATAGTCCCCCGAGTGCGATAATAGGCGATCGCAGGCGCGCGGTCATGTACGAAATAGCGACGCGGCCATTACCCGGCCGGCGCGTATGTCATGTCTTAAACGTTGCAATATGCAACGGCGGGCGGCACGGTGACGTTGGGGAAACGCGCTTTCGGGCGCGCGGGACTAAAACGGTTGGGGGTATTTTGAGACAGGG
This sequence comes from uncultured Litoreibacter sp., assembly GCA_938030665.1. Taxonomy (GTDB): domain Bacteria; phylum Pseudomonadota; class Alphaproteobacteria; order Rhodobacterales; family Rhodobacteraceae; genus Litoreibacter. The sequence continues at coordinate 6,549 of CALHHY010000092.1, forward strand.
AAATCTACTGAGCGCTGCCTTTGGGGCGGCATTTATCGGTATCGTGTCCGCCGTCTTCGCCATCTCTTTTGCGGCCATCATCTATACCGGGCCGCTGGCCCCGTTCTTTGACCGCGGCATCGCGCTGACGCTGATGGGCAGCGTCGTGCTGGCCGTAACGGGTGCGTTCGTGCTGTCTTACAGGGGATCGATCATGCAGCCGCAGGACGTCCCGGCGATCTTGCTGTCTGGCGCGGTTGCCACGCTTGTGGGACAGCAGGGGTTGGGCGGCGAGACGCTTTTCGCCACCACTGCGATGCTGATCGCCGCGGCTTCCCTCGCCACGGGCGTGGTGGGTTTATTGGCGGGGCAGCTGCGCTTGGCCAATCTGGCACGCTATATCCCCTATCCGGTGCTTGCGGGATTTCTGGCAGCAACCGGCCTGTTGTTGCTTCTGGGCGGCATCGGCGTGGCCACGGGGCTGGCGCCTGAGCCGCACAATCTGGCCCTGTTTTTTGAGCCGGGTGTGCCCATCAAATGGGTGCCGGTCTGTATTGCTGGCGCGGCGATGGTTGCGGCGACCCGCGTGTTCGCCAGCACGCTGACCCTGCCGGTCGCGCTAATTGCCGTAACTTGCGTGTTCTTTGCGATCATCGCGGCACTTGGGCTCAGCCAGGAGGAGGCCCGGGCCAACGGCCTGCTACTTGGCCCCTTTGCGGAGGGCGGGTTTCTGACCACGGTCAACCCGGACATCGTTGGCGACGCGGATTGGGGCGCGGTCCTGAGCCAGCTGCCCGTGATCCTGACCATCGTCGCGGTCTCGATGCTGGGTACGACGCTTAACGCCTCAGGGCTGGAGCTGGAGCTGGGGCGCGATCTGGATATCAACGCAGAGCTGCGCGGCGCGGGGTTTGGCAACGCCCTGTCGGCATTGCTGGGCGGCTTGCCCGGATATCACCTGTTGGGAGAGACGATGCTCGCTGCCCGCCTTGGCCTTGTCGGGCCGCTGGCTGGCATAAGTTCCGCGATCGGGTGTTTGATCGTGCTGGTCTTCGGCGGCGGCATCCTCTCGGCCATGCCGACGGGACTTTTCGCCACGGTGATCGCCTTTCTGGGGATCGACCTTCTTTATACCTGGCTCTGGTCAGAGCGGCGCAACCTCAGCGGGTGGGATTACGCCATTGTCGTTCTGATCCCGCTGATTGCGGTCAGCGTCAGTTTTCTGTCGGCAATCGCGGTCGGGCTGGTGGTTGCCTTGTGCTTCTTCGTAATCGCCTACGCGCGGCTTGATGTCATCCGCTCTGCCACCAGCATCGTGGTGCGCCGCTCCTATGTCGAGCGCCCCGATGCGGAGCTTGAACGCCTGGCAGAGATCGGCAATCGCGCGCAAGTCATTGAGCTGTCGGGCTATCTGTTCTTTGCGTCGGCAAATGTGCTGCGTCAGAAAGTGGCTGATATGATCGGCCCCGATGTCGGCTGGCTTGTTGTTGACTTCAACCATGTCAGCGGGATCGACATTTCCACCTGGCACATGTTGCAACGCATCGCAGCAGATTGTGCGCAGCAGGAGGTGCAGCTACTCTTGTCTGGGACGGACGTGCTGGAAACCGGCAAAGGCGGCCAGCTGAACGCGCCGCACTATAAAACCCTGGACCTGGCGCTTGAGCATATCGAGGACGCGCTTTTGGCGGACGCGGAAAAGGGGAGCGATACACAACCGAACCCGTTCGAGGAAGTGCTTGCCCTGGCCCCGGCGGCCCAGTTCGAGCGCTATGTCACGGCAGTCACCGTTCAGGCGGGGGAAGTGGTTATGGCGCGCGGATCGGAGGGCCAAGATGTCTATGTCCTGCAATCCGGCCAGTTGCAGGTGGAGCTGCCGAACGAGGCGGGTACCAGCGCGGTGGTGGCCCAAATCCGCCCGGGCTCCGTCGTGGGGGAGATGGCCTATTACACCGGCAGCGGGCGCAGCGCCAACATCGTGGCCAGCACGCCGGCGACATTGCTGCGACTGGACATGGCACAGATGGGCAGTCTTGAGCAGGAATTGCCCGCCGTCGCCGCCGCCTTTCACAAGCTCATCGCACGTCACACCGCGATGCGCCTGCAACGCACCACCAACTTTCTGCGCAACCTGGGGATGTAGCGCGGCCCGGCGGCACTTCGCTTGTCTGATTGGCACAGCGTTGCTAGCATTTGGGCGATGCAACGCAGGTCCATCCAGAACAAGGTGGCCGGGCCCGGAACACCAACGGATGCGCCCATGGCCACTTTAGCGCCACCCGATGCGCGGCTCGCCCAGCTTCACCTGGCCGCGCTTGCTGCCGCGCCCGTCTTGAGATTGCGCCGTCTCCAGCCGACGGCCCCGCCGGTGATCCAACGGGTGATTGAGGCCGGTCGGAAAGATTTCGTCGGCAGGAAAGTCGTCCACGAAAAATTGGGCGAAGGCGTTATCAAAGAACTCTCAGGAGCCGATGCCTACCGTGTTGAATTTGAGAGCCGTGAAGACGTCGTCAACGCAGCCGAACTTGATTTCCATGTAACCGGCGCCGGCGCGGGCCTCGATGCTGTGGAAAGCGAGTCCAGCAGCAGTGATCGCGTCAATGGAAAAGCAGAAGAATCCGAGGAGGAGGAAGAAGGCCGGGTCATCCCAAAGGCAACATTCGGCACACCCGCTGTGCTAAAGCTTGAGAAAGGGAGCAAAAGGAAAAAGTGGCATTTGTCTTTGTTGTCCGACGGCGGTGAGGTCATGTTGCGCATCGAAAACATGGGCGAAAGCACCGTGAAGCCGCTGATTGGTAAGAAAAACAGGGTGACCAAAGATAGCCTCAGATCGGTCGCGGCGGGATCGTATCCGATTGCCGAAGATGCCGAGTTTCGAGGCCCGCTGAGAGCCGCATATGAAAAGGCCCAGGCGGCATTTGTCCAAAAGGCGGAACAGGCTGAGATTGACGCGGCCCTTGGTGCAATGAAGACGCCGAAGCATGTCCCCGCGCAAAATGTGTTCTTCAAGCGCTTGCAGACGCTCGATGGCGTCAAACGAAAGCCCGAAGGTGGCGGGATTGCAAATCTGCAGATGACGAAGATCAGACTGACCAAAGGGGCGACGCTTGTTGTCGGCGGGGTCCCCCGGCAGATCACCCATCTTTACACGCAACCTGGCAACCAAACGGAAATACGTTGCTATCTTGGCAATGACAAAGGCGCCTACCAGCGCGTGCATACGTCCCTGACCTACGACGACGTCCCCTCCGCCCATACGATGATTCAAACGGGTGACAAAGTCATTGTGCCGCAATTCAGCGAAGGTAGGGGGCAGAGGATCGGTTTCGATTCAAGGGAAGGCGAACAACCCGGATTCGCAAATCGCGATTTAAAGGGACGTGACAACACGCGAACCAAAGTGACTGGCTGGCTTGATGCGATCCCTTGGGAAAAGCTCACCAAGGACCAGCAGGAAGGCTGCGTGCGCCTTGCCCGTGTGTTCAATGAGGCGCTCGACAAGGTGAGCCGCGATATCATGAAAGGCAATGCTGAGGCGCGGAACGTCGAAATTGTTGGGAGTTTCGACATACTTGATGATACCTGGCTTATGCAGGACGGGGGGGCTGCAACGCCTGAGGCGGAACTGGCCGCCTCAAAGCCCGAGTAGCCGGGTATCGGCAGGGCGCCCATGCGCCCCCGCCCCTGATTCAACGTGTACTGGCCGCCCCTTGCCTAGCGCAGCCCGGCGCAGAAGGTCTGGATGCGGGTGCAGGCCTCCTTCAGGTTCTCATCCGACGTGGCGTAGCTGACGCGAAAGTTGGGCGACAGGCCGAATGCCGCGCCGAAGACGACGGCCACGCCATGTTCCTCCAGAAGCGCGGTGGCAAAGGTTTCGTCATCGCTGATTTTGGTGCCGCCGGCAGAGGTTTTGCCTATGCAACCCGCGATGGAGGGATAGACGTAGAACGCCCCTTCGGGCGTCGGGCAGCTGATCCCCTCCGCCGCGTTCAGCATCTCGATCACCAGGTTGCGGCGGCGCACGAATTTCTCGTTATTCGGTGCCAGAAAATCCTGCGGCCCGTTCAGCGCCTCAACTGCCGCCCATTGCGAGATGGTGCAGGGGTTGGACGTCGATTGCGACTGCACTTTGCGCATCGCGCCGATCAGCTGCTCAGGGCCCGCGGCATAGCCGATCCGCCAGCCGGTCATCGCGTAGGCTTTGGAAACCCCGTTGACCGTCAGCGTGCGGTCAAAAAGGCGCGGCTCCACCTGCGCGGGGGTGCAGAACTTGAACCCGTCATAGGCCAGATGCTCGTACATATCGTCGGTCAGCACCCAGACATGGGGGTGGCGCATCAGCACATCGGTCAGCGCTTTCAGCTCGTCCCATGTGTAGCCGGCCCCGGTCGGGTTGGAAGGGGAGTTGAAGATCAGCCATTTGGTCTTGTCGGTGATGGCCGCCTCCAACTGGTCAGCTGACAGCTTGAAGCCCGTTTGCAGGGACGCCTCTGCCACCACCGGTGTGCCGCCTGCCAGCAGCACCATGTCGGGGTAGGACACCCAATACGGGGCCGGGATCACAACCTCGTCCCCCTCGTTCAGCGTGGCCATCAGCGCGTTATACAGGACCTGCTTGCCGCCCGTCCCAACTGAGACCTGCGCAGGTGTGTAGTCCAGATCGTTGTCGCGCTTGAACTTGGCGCAAATCGCCTCCTTCAGCTCAGGGATGCCGTCGACGCTTGTGTATTTGGTTTTGCCCGCATCCATTGCGGCCTTGGCTGCGTCCTTGATGTTGTCGGGCGTATCGAAATCAGGCTCGCCCGCGCCCAGCCCGATGACATCCTTGCCCGCGCGCTTCAGCTCTGCCGCCTTCTGTGTGACCGCAATTGTTGGCGACGGTTTTACGCGGGAAAGGGTCTCGGACAAGAAGGACATTTGGGCGCGCCTCATCAGGTTGCATTGAAACACTGTGGCTTTTAGGGAGAGGGCGGGGCGGGCACAAGCATTCAGTGCCCCCAACCGCAGGAGGGCCTAGGCCATGGACGACCTCGATACCGGATATTTTGGAAATGACAGCGCCACATTTGGCGACAGGCTGACCGCCGCCCGCGAGGGGCTGGGCCTGACCGATGAACTTTTTTCGCGCAAGCTGGGGGTCAAGCTGAAGACCGTCCAGGCGTGGGAGCAGGATATTTCCGAGCCGCGCGCCAACAAGCTGCAGATGATGGCGGGGCTTTTGAACGTCTCCATCGTTTGGCTGCTGACGGGGGAAGGCGACGGGCCGCGCGACACCGAAGAGACCGACATTCCCGCTGATCTGGCCGAACTGCTGGTCGACCTGCGCCGAACCCGCAGCGAAATGCAGGGGCTGGCGGACCGCGTTGGTCGCATGGAGCGTCGCCTGACAGCAATGGTGGAGCAGGGCTGATGCGCGAAGAGCCGCGCCCTGACGAGCCGCGCGAGACGCGGGAGCGCCGGCTAAGGCTGCGCTCCATGCGGCGCGGCATCAAGGAGATGGACCTGATCCTTGGCGGCTTTGCCGAGGCCGGGTTGGCCACGCTCAGCGACGCCGATCTTGCGCTTTATGACGAGATGCTCAGCGAAAGTGACCACGACATGTATGCCTGGGCCTCCGGTCAGGTCGCGGCACCGGCTAAATTTGCGGGTCTGATGGCTCACATTATGTCTCATGGGCCGCTTGATTGCCGGTGATCACGGTTAATGAGAACAAAACAAGAAAATTTTTTCTGAACTTGGTCGTAGCTTAACCGATTGTTCAAACCTTCCGTCTTATCTCAGCGCCAACGAGCGGTAAGCCACGGAGAAAATGATGAGTATTCAGCAAAGGTTCCTGAAAACAGACGCCCATGATTTCATGGCCGGTTACCTGGAAAGCCTCGCTTTGGTTGAGCGATTGCACAGGTTGCTTCTGGACGTGATCAAGGATGAATTTGAACGTCTGGGTCTTTTGGACATCAACGCGGTTCAAGCGCTGCTGCTTTTCAATATCTCCGACAATGAGGTTACGGCGGGCGAGCTGAAATCGCGCGGTTACTACCAGGGCTCCAATGTCTCCTACAACCTTAAGAAGCTGGTAGAGATGGGGTATATGCACCATCAACGCTGCGAAATTGACCGCCGTTCCGTCCGGGTCAGGCTGACCCAAAAGGGCCGCGAAGTGAGGGACCACGTGCAAAACCTGTTCTCCCGCCACGCTGATGGCATGCAGCGCAACGGGCTGCTGGGCAATGATGGTGTCGACGATATCAACGGCTCGCTGCGCCGGATGGAGCGGTATTGGAGCGATCAGATCCGCTACATCTACTAAAGTCCCGGTCGTTCAGACGACCGCAAGGCCTGTTTCTCCGGCTGGCGCTCTCCTTCCCGAGGGGGGCGTCAGTTTTTATTTGAAAGCTGCATTTCCGCTTCGGCCAGTTGCTGTTTGACCCGCTTGTTGCGCCACAGCGACAGACCGATGATGCCAAAAAGCAGAAGCAGGGAGACGGCGTAGGATGACAACACCGCGTCCGCGTATTTTCCCAGATCAGGCATCATTCCACCGCCGTTGATTGTGCCAGCAATGCCTGCAGCCGTCGGGCCCGTATCTCAGTCCGGGTGCGCAGCAAGACCAGCGCGACGAACAAAAGGCCGAACCCGATCATCGAGATCGCAAGCGGGATGAAGAACACATCCGACACGGTCCGCCCGCCTGTCGCCACCGGCACCGAGGTGCCTTGATGCAGCCCTTGGTTCCAGAAATTCACCGCGTACCGGCTGAGCAGCGCAAAGACGGAGCCCACCAGACAAAGGATAGAGGTCAGATCAGCGGCCGTATCCTGCGTCTCGATCGCCTGCCATAGGGCGATATAGCCCAAGTAGAACAGGAACAGGATCAGAAATGAGGTCAGGCGCGGGTCCCAGGCCCAGTAGGTTCCCCACATCGGCTGACCCCAGATCGCCCCGGTCAACAACGCGATAACGGTCATCACCAGCCCGACCGGCGCCGCCGCTTTCGCCGCGAGGGCGGAGACATGATGGCGCCGCACCAGCCAGATGAGGGAGGCCACCAGCATCATCAGCCACGCATTGATCGCCATAAGGGCGGAGGGCACATGCAAGTAGATGATCTTGACCGTTGATCCTTGCCGAAAATCATCCGGCGTGAAGAAAAAACCCCAGATCAAACCTGTCGCCACGAAAGCGGCTGCGCTGACTCCAAATAGCGGCAGCATCCACCCGGTGGTGGCCATGAATTGCGTGGGGTTTGCGTATCTCCAGATCGACATGGGCGCTACTTAGGAGGTTTCGGCGCGCGCGGCAATGCGGGGCCACCGCGCCCACGATCTTGTCATCGCCGGGGCGGGCAGATGTTTCGTCTCCTGGCCCTTCATCGCAGGTTCATCCGCAAAGCCGCCGCGGTGGCGAAAGGCATCACTGCGATGCAGCCCGCCGTTAGACCAGCCATGAGCAGCAAGGGCGTCGTCGGGCTCAGACCTTCCGCCCCGCGCCTGGCGGCCTCCGCGCCAAATAATAGAGTGGGCATGTAAAGCGGTAGCACGAGAAGGGAGATCAGCAATCCCCCGCGTTTCAACCCGACCGTCAGGGCCGCGCCGAATGTGCCGATCACCGATAGCGCCGGAGTGCCAAGCGCCAGCCCCGCCACCAGCCAGGGCATCGCGGCACCCGGTAGGTTGAGCAACAGCCCCAAGGGAGCGGCTGCCAACACCAACGGCAACCCGGTTGTCAGCCAATGCGCGAAGGCCTTTACGCTGGCCACGGCCTCCAGCGGCAGGGGGGAGGTGGCCAGAAGGTCCAACGTGCCGTCCTCGAAATCGAGCTGGAAGATGCGGTCAAGCGACAAAAGGCAGGCCAGCAACGCGCCCACCCATAAGACCCCCGGTGCGATGCGGCCCAATAGCGCTGGTTCCGGCCCGACGCCAAAAGGGACCAGCACGCAAAGGATAAGAAAGAAAGCCAGGCCCAACCCGAAGCCGCCCCCGGCCCGGACTGCGAGAACTAGGTCGCGCCGCAGAAGCGCGATCACGTGAAGGCCCCGTCCAGAAACGGGTCCTGCGCGTCGGCGACGGACGGCTTAAAGCCGCTCACGTCCAGCACATCTGCCGCGTCCAGCCCAAGGTCGATATGCGTTGCGATGATCGCGGCCCGGCCCTGCGCCAGATGCGCGCGCACGGCGTCAGCGAATTTGGTAACGGTTGCACTGTCTAACGACACGGTCGGCTCGTCCAACGCCCAAAGCGGGCGGCCGGTCAGCAACAGCCGCGACAGCGACAAGCGCCGTTTCTGGCCCGCCGACAAGGCGGCCACATGGCGCGTCATCAGAGGGGACAAGGTGAAGGCGTCGACGGCAGGCGCGGTGTCAGTTGCCCCGTAGATGCTGGCCCAGAATTCGATCGTTTCAGCCACGCGCAGTTGCGCCTTCAGCCCGTTGTCATGGGCGGCATAGGCAACGTCATCAGCGGCGAAAGACAGGCTGCCCGCGACCGGCGGGGTCAAACCTGCAAGGCAGCGCAGCAACGTTGTCTTGCCCGACCCGTTGGCCCCACGCAGGATCAACGCCTTGCCGGCGGCAACTGAGAAGGACAGACCAGCAAGCACGGTGCGATCGCCGCGTCGGCAGGCAAGGTTTGTGGCGGCATAGTCCATTTCATTGCCCTTAGCCGATCACGGCGGGGCAGAAAAGGGCGGCTGCTCATAGGCGGCATGCAGCAATCAACGAGAATTTGTATGCAATTGCATACTAAACGCGTCGAAATCACTTGATCCCCTTACCCCATAGGGAGTAGAGCGAGGCAAAATCCGCTGTAACATGACATTTCCCAAAGGAGACAGCCCATGCCGATCGTCGTTGGTCAGGATAGCTCGAAAACCCGCAAGACCCTTAAAGTTGGCGACAAAAGCTACGCCTACTATTCGATCAAAGCCGCGGAGGAGACCGGCCTGGGCGAGTTCTCCAACCTGCCTGCCGCGTTGAAGGTTGTGCTGGAGAACATGCTGCGGTTCGAAGACGGCAAGACGGTTAACACGGATGACATCAAGGCCTTCTCCGACTGGGGCAAGGCCGGCGGCAAGAACCCCAAGGAAATCGCTTACCGCCCCGCACGGATTTTGTTGCAGGATTTCACCGGTGTACCGGCTGTTGTTGATCTGGCCGCCATGCGCGACGGGCTGAAAAACCTCGGCGGCGACCCAGAAAAGATCAACCCGCTGAACCCGGTTGATCTGGTCATCGACCACTCGGTCATGATTGACGAGTTCGGCAACCCGCGCGCCTTCCAGATGAATGTCGACCGCGAGTATGAGCGCAATATGGAGCGTTATACCTTC
>CALHHY010000093.1 GCA_938030665.1 uncultured Litoreibacter sp.
GGGGCGGATGTGCTGTGCCACTATGCGGGCGAGGTCTAGGCGTCCGCGATCACCAAATCCGCGCAGCGCGCGCCCAGCATCATGGCAGGCGCATTGGTGTTGCCCGCGTTGATATCGGGTACCGCTGACATGTCGCAGACCCGCAAGCCGTCCACGCCCCGCACCCGCATCCGCGTGTCGAGCACCGCCATCGGGTCACCATCCGCCCCCATCTTGCAGGTGCCGGCGGGGTGGTAGTTGGTTTTCACAAAGCGTTTGCAATGGGCGCGCAGAGTGTCGTCATCGTCATGTTCCGGGATCACGATGCGGCGGATGCGATCTGACAGCGGTTTGGTCTCAAACGCGCGGCGGAAGAATCTTTGCCCCTTTATCATCTCCGCCATGTCGGCGGGGTCCTTCAACAGGTTTGGGGACACGCTTGGCATTGCGAACGGGTCGGCAGAGCGCAGGCGCACCTCCCCCCGCGACTTCGGCTTCACCACGACGGTGGTAACCGTCAGGCCGTAGTCGTCCTCCACCTCCTGCAGCGCGTCGCGGTCCAGATAGACGATGGGGACGCAAAATGCCTGGATGGTGGGCGGGGCCTCCGGGTTGTCGGGGTTGATAAAGGCCCCGGCCTCCACCCCGGCGGAGGTCACTGGACCGCTGCCAAACAGCTTGAACTGAATGCCGTTGCGCAGCATCCGCCAGCCATCGCCCTGCTTGAAATACCCGTAAGGGCCGTTGGCAAAAGCGGTCACCGGCACCTCAGGGTGGTCGATCAGGTTCTGGCCGACGCCGGGCAGCTCCAAAGTGGGTTTTATCCCCTGATCCCGCAGGTGGTCTTCGGGGCCGATACCCGATTGCATCAGCAACATGGGGGAGACGAGCGCGCCCGCTGCCAAAATCACCTCCCCTGAAACCGCCACCGATTGCAGGCCGGCGCGGTCGCGGTAGGTGACGCCCGTGGCCCGCCCTTTTTCCAGCGTGATATGCGCCACCTCGGCATGCAGTTTCACAGTCAGGTTCGGGTCGGCCTTGAGCGGTTCCAGAAACGCATAGGCCGACGAGCTGCGCCGCCCATGCCGGTTGGTGAACTGGTAAAACCCCACGCCGCGCTGACTGGGGCCGTTGAAATCGGGGTTAAACGGCTCCCCCAGTTGCTGGACGGCTTGCACAAACCAGCGCGACATCTCATTGATATGGCCGGGGTCAGAGACAAGAACCGGCCCGTCCGTGCCGTGACGATCATCGGCAAAGCGGTTATTCCCCTCCATCCCGCGGAAATAGGGCAGTACGTCGTCCCAAGCCCAGCCGACGCCGTCATTGGCGCCGTGAAGCGTGTCGTTCCAGGCGTCGTAGTCGGCGGGCCGTCCGCGCATATAGACCTGCGCATTGACCGATGAGCCGCCGCCCAGCACATGGCCTTGCGGTATATCATGGGCGCGCCCGTCCAGATGGGCCTGCGGCTCCGTCTTGTGGTAGCGCATGAATTTCGAGCCGTTGATCATCTTGAAGATGCCCGGCGGCATGTCCAGCAGCGGGTGTCGGTTTGAATGTCCGGCCTCCAGCAGCAGGACCCGCGCGCCCGCCCTGACCAGCCCCGCCGCACAGGCCGCGCCCGCTGACCCGCCGCCGATGACGACGTGGTCAAAGCCTTGGCTCATGAGTTGGCGTTCCGCGCGCCCTTTGGTGGCGCGATGGAGTCGCGCTCGATCAGCTCACATTCAAGTTTAGTCAGCGGATGGCGGTTGTTGCCCGCCTGCCCGTGAAACAACTGGTCCACGACCCACCGCCCCATGGAGCGGTCGGCAAGGTTCATGGTGGTCAGCGGCGGGGAGAGGTGGCGCGCGATCTCGTCGTCGTCGTAGCCAATGACCGAGATATCATCGGGGATCGAAAGCCCCATCTCCTTCAGGGCCTCGTAGCACCCCACGGCCATGCGGTCATTCGCGCAGAAAATCGCCGTGGGCGGCTTGGGCAGCGACATCAGCTTTTTGGTGCCTTCAAAGCCCGAGCTTGGCAGCCAATTGCCCTCCACCACCAAATCCTCGCTGAACGGCAAATCGGCGGAGGCCAGCGCGTTTCGGTAGCCGGTATACCGCCCGCTTGCACATTCCATAAACAGCTCGCCCGTGATCAGACCGATCCTTTTGTGGCCGGCATTGATCAAGGCATTGGTCGCCGTGTGGCCGCCCGCAACCTCGCCGGGGATGACGGCGGGGCGGGACAGGTCCGAGGTGTAGCAGTTGAGAAGGAAAACCGGGATATCCGTGTCTTGCAGTACCTTCGGCAGCTCAACCTGCCGGGTGAAGACGCAGGCATAGATGATCGCCGAGACCCGTTGGTCAATGAAATATTGCAGGGTCTTCGGCTCCAGAACCGGGTCGTTCCGGGTTTCGGCCAGCAACACGATGTTACCGGTGGCTTTCACCGCTTCCAGCACCCCGTCATAGGCATGAACCCCCTCGGGGCTGGTGGCCAGCGTGTCGATGACAAAGGCGATCGGGCCGTCGATATAGCCGGGGTTCTTGTCGCTGGATTTCGAGGGCTGGGCAGGGGCCTTGTAGCCCAGCTCCCGCGCGGCATCGAGCACACGCATCCTTGTATGCTCCGATATTTTTGCCGTCGCGTTGTTGTTCAGCACAAATGAAACGGTCGGTTGCGAGCATCTCGCCACCCGCGCAATGTCACGCATGGTGATCCGGTTTCCGGCCTTCTGCCCACCCCGCCCGGCAATCGCTTTCGTGTCGTCTTTCATAAAGCCTCCCCAGCCTCGGAAACTCGGTAGCTGATTTGGTCGCAATAAGCAATTATGAAGTATTAGTAATATTATTAATTGACATTAATTATTTATTATCTATCCAATTGACCCAGACGCAGCGTTGCCTGCCGCGTTGATTGGGGGACCGATATGTTTGCTGCCCGACAGCCCGATGATGCACCAATCCACGGCGCTATGTATGTTGATGGCGCATGGCAAACGGCGGCGAATGCCTCGCTCATTCCGGTTGAGAATCCCGCAAATGAGGCCGTGATCGGCCATGTCGCGGAAGGCACCGTCGCGGATGCGGATGGGGCCATCGCCGCCGCGAAGGCCGCATTTCCGGCCTGGGCTGCACGTCCGGCGGTCGAGCGGGCGGGTTATGTGACAGCCTTGGCAGACGCCATCGACGCCGATGCCGACCGTCTTGCTGCCCTGGTCACGATGGAGCAGGGCAAACCTATAACTCAGGCGCGCGGCGAGATCGGCGCCGCCTCGACCTTTCTGCGCTACGCCGCCGCGCAGGCGCGCCGCATTCAGGGCGATATTGTTACATCTGACAGCCCGTCCGAGGAAATCCACATCCGCCGCCATCCCATTGGCGTCGTCGCCGGGCTGACGGCGTGGAACTACCCGGCAGCACTTGCGGCGCGAAAGCTGGGACCGGCGCTGGTTGCTGGCAACACGTTCATCCTGCTGAGCCACGAGGTCACGCCGTTCTCAGGTCTGGCGATTGCCGAGCTTGCCGACCGCATCGGTCTGCCAAAAGGCGTATTCAACGTGCTGACGGGCCGGGGTCCGGTGGTTGGCAAGCGGTTGGTGGAGCACCCCGATACCGGGCTGATCACCATGACCGGCAGCACCCGCGCCGGGCGCGAGATTTGCCGCGCGGCGGCGGATGAATTGAAGGTCGTCCGGCTGGAACTGGGCGGCAAGGCCCCGTTCATCGTGATGGAGGACGCCGATATCGACGCGGCCGTCGCGGCTGCGGTCACGGCGCGCTACACCAATTGCGGGCAGGTCTGCACCTGCAACGAGCGGATGTATCTGCACGACAAGATCGCAGATGAATTCCTTGAGAAATTTGTTGCGCAAAGCCGTGGGCTGAGCATCGGCGACCCTATGGGCGAAGTCGATCTGGGCCCCAAAGTTAGCGGCGTCGAGGTGACCAAGGTTGCCCAGATCGTTGCACGCGGCGTAGATGCCGGTGCTCAGGTCTTGTTGCAAGGCGGCACGCTGACCGACGGGCCATATGCCAAGGGCCACTGGGTCGCACCGACGGTGATGGAGGTCACCGACAACGCATCACCGCTCATCCAGGAGGAAATCTTCGGCCCCGTGGTCGCGGCAAAACGGGTCAGCGGTTTTGATGAGGCGGTGGCCTTGGCCAATGACACCTCATTTGGACTGTCCGCCTACATGTTTACCCAAAACGCCAAATACATCGCGCAGACGCCCTATGCGCTGAAATTCGGCGAGATTTACCTCAACCGCAGCAATGGCGAGGCCGTTCAGGGTTTCCATACCGGCTGGGGCCATTCGGGGCTGGGCGGGGAGGACGGGCAGTACGGCTTCGACGCCTATCTGAGGAAGCAGACAACATACTTGAACTGGGGGTAACCCCGAACAAACGCGCCGGGAGGAACGTGGCGCTTTATAGTGGAGGAAAAAGATGAAACGCAGATTTCTATTGTTGGCCGCAACAGCCCTGAGCTTTGGTGCGGGGTCCATGGCCATTGGCCAATCCCTGCCTGAGCTTGAGAAGAAGGAGCGCTACAAGGTCGGCTTCGCGCAGAT
>CALHHY010000094.1 GCA_938030665.1 uncultured Litoreibacter sp.
GCCATCTCGAACCCGGCGCGGCGCATGTCACCTAACAGGTCGGTATTGCCGAAGTCGTATTCGGTGACCGCGCGAAGCGGCTTCATCGCCATATAAAAGAGGTTCAGCAGCACGTCTTCGACCGCCTTGGGGATGGCAGCATCATATAGCCCGATCTCCAGCATTGCGGCGCGGGCGGCGGTTGGGTCCGCGGCAAGGCCCGCCCGCAAGAGCTTGCGGTATTGGGGGGCCACATGCGGCGCGAAGCTGCGGGTTGCGCCGAAATCGAGCAGGATGATGCGACCCCTCTTGGGATCGTAACGGTAGTTGGCGAAATTCGGGTCGGTCTGCATCATCGACAGTTCGAACAGCTCCCGCAGAACCAGTGCGATCAGGTTGCGGGCCACCCGGTCGCGGGTGGATTGACCGGCTGAGGTCAACACCTCTATCGGCTCCCCCGGCAGGAAATCCATTGCGAGAATGTCGTCGCTGGTCAGGTCTGCGTGCAAGGCAGGTACGGTAAAGGAGGGATCGTCCTTCAGTGCCTCAGCGAAGCGGGTCAGGTAGCGTGCCTCGCGCTTGTAATCGGCTTCCTGATGAAGTTGCAGCCGGGCCTCCTCCATCAGGGCAGAGATATCGACGCCCCTGGGCAGCATCCCCGACATTCGGATCAGCGCGCCCACATTGCGCAGGTCACTGTCGATGCTGTCGCGCATTCCGGGATATTGCACCTTAAGGGCGATTTGGCGCCCGTCTGTCGTGGTGGCGCGGTGGACCTGACCAATGGAGGCCGCAGCAATCGGATGCACGTCGAAGTGGCGAAACCGTTTCATAAAGCCAGGGCCGAGCCCTTTGGTCAGCTGCTGCTTGAGCTGGCTGGGCGGCATGAAATGCGCGTCCTGTCTGAGCGCGGCGAGGATGTCGGAGAATTCAGGCGGCATCAGGTCGGATGCCTCCATCGACAGAATCTGCCCCATTTTCATCGCAGCCCCGCGCATTTGCGACAGCTGGCTGCGCAGCCGCGCGGCATTTGACGGCGTCAACAGCAGGTCATTGAGCCGGGGCCGTTGTCCGCGCGCCAGATGCCTTGTGCCGCCAACCGCCACGCTGCCTGCTAGACCCGCGGCCAGTCCGCCCATGCGCACCATGCGTGACAGCCGCCCGCTTGGCACAGCAATGCCCGATGGCGTATAGTCGGGCTTTGCGCTCAAAGGATTGCCAACCGGATGGCGTAGGCCACGACCGCCAGCACCGCCACGCTGGCGATCCAGATGCCGACAAACCACGCGAGTTTTGACATTAGTGATAGCCCTCATTCGGGTCGATCTTGCCGCGGAAGACCCAATAGGCGTAGGCCGTGTATGCCAGGATCAATGGGATCAGCACAACGGTACCGACCAGCGCGAATTTCAGGGAACTGTCCGGCGCTGCGGCCTCCACGATGGTCAGGCTGGGGGGCACGATATTGGGGTAGAAGCTGATGCCGATGCCGATAAACCCTAGGATGAACATCCCCATGGCGCAAAGGAACGGCAGGTGATCGTCCAACCGCCGCAACCCGTAGAACAGCCCGCCGATACATAACGCCACCAGCGTAGGCACGACGGAGACGAACAGGACATTTGGCCAGTCAAACCAACGGTGGAAATAGTCTTCATTCAGGAAGGGGGTGGCCAGGCTGACCGCACCCATGAAGGCCACTGTCGCGATGGCAAGCGGCCAGGCGAGGCGCTGCATGTGGCGCTGGATCCGTCCTTCCAGCTTCATGTTGAGCCAGGTGGCCCCCAGCAGCGCGTAGCCAACGGTCAGGGCGAAGCCTGTCAGGATCGAAAACGGGGTCAGCCAATCCCACCAGCCGCCCGCATAGGCGCGGTTCTCGACTTCGATGCCCTGCACCAGCGCGCCAAGAGCGATGCCTTGGGTGAACGCGGCCAGCAGCGACCCGCCGGCGAAGGCCATGTCCCAGACGCCTTTCCAGCGCTGCGTCCGCCAGCGATATTCGAACGCCACGCCGCGAAAAACCAGCGCCAGCAGCATCAGGATGATCGGCATGTAAAGGGCGGGCATCACCACCGCATAGGCCAGCGGGAAGACCGCGAAAAGCCCGCCGCCGCCCATGACGAGCCAGGTCTCATTGCCGTCCCAGACCGGCGCGACAGAGTTCATCATCACGTCCCGCTCTTTCTCGTCCTTCGTCAGCGGGAACAGGATGCCCACGCCGAGGTCGAACCCGTCGAGGATAACATAGACCAGCACCGCGAAAGCGATGATCCCGGCCCATATGAATGAAAGCTCCAGTCCAAACATGGCTTACTCCGCCGGTAGGTTGCTGCGGTCGGGCTGCACGGGTGTGATCCCGGTGGAGCGCAAAGGCCCCTCGCGCAGCTTGATCTTGTCGGCATCCTGCGGCGGGAAGCCCATCATGCGCAGGATGTAGAATGTACCCGCCCCGAAGATGAAGAAGTAGACCACGATAAACGCAATGAGGGAGGCCGCCACCGCAGGTGCCGCAATCGGCGCCAGCGACTCAGAGGTCCGCATCAGCCCGTAGACGGTGAAAGGCTGGCGACCCACCTCGGTCGTGATCCAGCCGGCCAGCACTGCTACAAAGCCGGTCGGCGCCATGACAAAGCTCGCCCGGTGCAGCCAAGGGCTGTTGTAAAGCGTCCCCCGCCAGCGTGCCCAAAGCGACCAGAGGCCGAGGCCCAGCATCGCAAAACCCAGGCCCACCATCACACGGAAGGACCAGAAGACGATGGCCACGGGCGGCTCGTCCTCGTCGGGGATGGTATCCAGCCCGTCCAGCGGCGCATTCAGGTCATGCTTGAGGATGAGGGAGGACAGTTTGGGTATTTCAATTGCGTAGTCGATCCGCTTTTCCTCTGCATTGGGGATGCCAAACAGGATCAGCGGCGCGCCATCGGGATAGCTGTCATAATGCCCCTCCATCGCCATGACCTTCTGGGGCTGATACTTGTAGGTGTTGATGCCGTGAAAATCGCCCGCAACGATCTGCAAGGGCGTGACCACCGCCAGCATCCACATCGCCATCGAAAACATCTTGCGCGACGGCGCGCCTGCATCGCCTTTCAGGAAGTGCCAAGCGCCAGCCCCGCCGACGACCAGCGCCGTGGTCAGGTAGGCGGCCAGCACCATGTGGGTCAGACGGTAGGGGAAGGAGGGGTTAAAGACGATCTCCCACCAGTTTTCGGGGACGAACTGGCCCACCTCGTTGATGGAATAGCCCGCAGGGGTCTGCATCCAGCTGTTTACGCTCAAGATCCAGGTGGCCGACATCAGCGTACCGAAGGCCACCATGGCGGTGGCGAACATATGCAGCTTGTCGCCGACCCGGTCGCGGCCAAACAGCATGATGCCCAGGAACCCAGCCTCCAGGAAGAAGGCGGAGAGGACTTCGTAGGCCATCAGCGGGCCGAGGATCGGCCCCGTCCTGTCGGAGAATACCGACCAGTTGGTGCCGAACTGATAGGACATGACGATGCCCGAGACGACACCCATGCCGAAAGCCACGGCAAATATTTTTTTCCAGTAATTGAAGAGCGACAGATAGGTCTTGTCGCGTGTCTTCAGCCACAACGCGTTCAAAACGGCCAGGTAGGAGGCCAACCCGATGGAGAACGCCGGGAAGATGATGTGGAATGACACAGTGAATGCGAATTGGAACCGTGCCAGATGTTCTGCCGAAAACCCGTCAAGCATGGGAGGTGCTCCGAATAGGTGTCTACTAAGCTACGCCTTACCTAGGTCGCCCCGGCTCCGGCGCTATTGGTGAAACTGTCGCACCACAGTCGTGACCGGTGACATAGGGCGCATGTCCCAAAAAGCGAGAAGCGGGCCGCAGGCGCCCATTTTCGACGAGCAGAGGGGGGGAGGCGCTGGTACCCGCGGCCGGACTTGAACCGGCACGGCCTTTCGGCCCAGGGATTTTAAGTCCCATGTGTCTACCATTCCACCACGCGGGCGCCGGAAAGTGCCGCGACCATAGACGGGGGCTGCGGGATGGAAAAGATCAGAGTTCAGTTTCAGGCACGGTTTCTGCGTCGCCGGGGGCCGGGCGCAGCGCATGGCGTTCGGG
The DNA here is from genome assembly GCA_938030665.1 of uncultured Litoreibacter sp. Classification (GTDB taxonomy): domain Bacteria; phylum Pseudomonadota; class Alphaproteobacteria; order Rhodobacterales; family Rhodobacteraceae; genus Litoreibacter. The sequence goes on from CALHHY010000094.1 coordinate 4,076, forward strand.
CAGCCATGGGTTGAGCGATAGTGCGTATCTCAACGCCGCTTGCCCCTCGTCATGGCGGCCCATCTCGATAAAGGTCAGGGCCAGACCGGAGGCCGCCCCGATGTGATCGGGCATCATCTCCAACACCCGCTGCAGGTCGCGCAGTGCGGCGGGGTAGTTCTGCCGCAAAAAATGCACGAAGGCGCGTTGATTGTACCCTTCGGGGTATTGCGGGCAGTAGACTACCAGCCGGTCCAGCGCCTTGATCGCGCCCAGAAAGTCAAAGGACGCGCGGCGCGACATGCCCTCATCCAGCATCGCTTGCGCCGCCGCGTCGGGGGCGGTTGTCCAGATCGCCCAAAGCGCGTTGTTCAGATCGCGGGCTTGTGTTTCGTTCTCCGCGCTGCGCAGCTGCCCCATCAGCGCGCTATGCTCCGCCGTGCGTTCTGTTGGGGGCGGGCAGTCAGCGTAAGCAAGGGTGGGCGCGCATAGCAGCGCGAGCAAGACGTGTTTCATGAGGCCCATCAAAGGAGCCCCGCACATAGGCGTCAAGTCACAGGTTCATTGCCGTGAAGACCGCTAGCCCGCCGCGACCTCGCGCGTCACAGCGCTATAGCTGTCTAGGGCGGCTTTGCTGCCTTCGGCCCAGATGAGCGGAAGCCATCTGCAAAACGCCTCGGCAAAGGGACCTTTATGGGCCAGCTCGCCGTAGATATTGCTTTGCTCCAGCCACGCCATGGGGCGCGTCTTGGCCTCTGCCGCGGCATTGGTGAGCGCCTCCCACATCGGATCATTGGCTTCAATGACCGCGCCATTCTCCCGCGTGCCGGCGCACATGCGTGCCCAAAGGGCCTCCACCAGTGCCAGACCGTCTACCGAGCGGCCAGTGGCAAGCTGATCACGTACAATCGGCAGCACAAAGCCCGGATGCCGCGCGGAACCATCATAGGCCACGCGCCGGGTGGTATCGACGATGCGCGGGTTCGAGAACCGCTCCTCGATCAGCGACACATACTCGGCGGGTGTTTTGCCCGGCACGGGCGAGACCGTTGGCGCGATCTCGTTACGCTCGACCTTGCCAAAGAAGGCCAGAATGGAGGGGTCTGCCATGCAGCCCGCAATGGTCTCGATCCCAAGTATCTCGCCCACATTCGCGACCACCTGATGGCCCGCATTCAGGATGCGGATTTTCATGGTCTCATACTCATGCACATGGTCTGAGAACGTTGCCCCGACCGCGTCCCAATCCGGGCGGCTTGCGCAGAACCGGTCCTCGATCACCCATTGCCGGAAGGCCTCATGCGTGACCACTGCGGCGTCCTTGATGCCGAAATCAGCGGCCAATGCCAGCTCCTTCGGGCCGGTCGCGGGCGCGATGCAGTCGACCATGGAGTTGGGGAAGGTCGCATTGGCGTCGATCCAGTCGGCCAAATCCGGATCCGACAACCGCGCGAGGGAGACAACCGTTTGGCGCAGGATATCCCCGTTGCCCTGCAGGTTATCGCAGCTGAGGCCCGTGAACGGGCCATGGCCCGCGTCACGCCGGATACGCAGCGCGGCAACCATCGCGCCAAAGGCGGTGCGGGGCAGGTTGGGGTGGGCGGCGTCATGCTGAATATCAACGTGGCCCGCGTCAAATCCTTTGGTGACGGGGTCGATATAGTAGCCACTTTCGGTGACGGTCATAGCAACGATACGAATGGCAGGGTCGGCCATTTGGTTGATCAGTGGTGCGTTGTCTTCGGCAATCGGCAGGTAGTCGATCATCGAGCCCACAACCTCGGCCGAGACATTCTGCGGGTCCAGCTCAACTAGGGTCGTCAGGCAGTCCTGCGCCAGCAGCTTGTCGCGCATCGCGGCGTCATAGGGCCGGACGCCCGCGCCGATGATGGCCCAGTCCTGCGCTTTGCCTTCCTGCATGAGCCGGTGCAGATACCAGGCCTGATGCGCCCGGTGGAAATTGCCGACCCCGATATGGACGATACCCGGCGTCAGCGCGGTGCGGTCGTAGCGCGGGCGGGCGACGGTCAGTTGATCAAGGGTCGCATTCGAAAGGGAGATCAGCTCATCCATTGTCCACCATCCACGTTATAGGTCTGCGCGACGATATATTCGGCCGCGTCGCTTGCTAGAAAGACGGCCATGCCGGTCAGGTCTTCCGCCGTTCCCATGCGCCCGAAAGGCACGCTCTCGCCCACCTCTTTTTTCTTCTGGCCGGGGGCCTTGTTCTCGTATTTGGCGAAGAAGGCGTCGACGCCGTCCCAATGCTCGCCATCCACCACACCGGGGGAGATCGCGTTGACGTTGATCCCATGTTTGATCAGGTCCAGCCCGGCCGATTGCGTCAGGCTGATTACCGCGGCTTTCGTGGCGCAGTAGACGGCGACCAGTGCTTCACCGCGCCGTCCGGCCTGGCTGGCCATGTTGATGATCTTGCCGCCATGCGCTTGGCGGATCATCTGTCGGGCCACGGCTTGCAGCGTGAAAAGCGTACCTGCAACATTGATGTCAAACACGCGGGCGTAATCCGCGCGCTCGATCTCGACAATCGGTGCGGCGGTGAAGAGCGCGGCGTTGTTGATCAGGATGTCGATTTTGCCAAAGGCTTCGACCGTCCCCGCAACCGCGGCGTCAATGCTGGCCTGATCGGTCACGTCCAGGCGGATCGCAATTGCGCCGTCGCCAAGTTCAGCCGCTGTTGCTTGCGCGCGGTCGATATCAATGTCGGCAATTGCCACTTGCGCGCCTTCGCGCAGATAGGCCTGCGCAAAGCTCCGCCCGATCCCGCGGGCGGCGCCTGTAATCAAAGCTGTTTTGCCCTCCAGCCGCATCAGTCGATCCTCAGACCTGCGGCGTCAAACTTGTGGATCTGGGTGGCATCCGGGGTCAGGTAGATCGTGTCGCCATGCTTGAAGGAGACGTTGCCGCCCGTGCGCACGGTCATCGGGTCACACCCGTCAATGCCGTGGATGTGGATGAACGTGTCCGACCCCAGATGCTCGGCCACGCCGACGGTGCCCTGCCACAGGCCGTCCGTCGCGGAGACCTCGACATGTTCGGGGCGGATGCCGATCGTGGTCGCGCCGTGCTTTGCAGCCTCGGCGCCTTCGATCAGGTTCATCTTCGGGCTGCCGATGAAGCCCGCAACGAATTTGTTGCAAGGGCGGTGATACAGATCAAGAGGGCTGCCGACCTGCTCGATTACGCCGGCTTGCAGCACGACGATCTTGTTGGCCATGGTCATGGCTTCGACCTGATCGTGGGTCACGTAGATCATGGTCGTGTTCATGCGCGCGTGCATCTCGGTGATTTCAAGGCGCATGCCGACGCGCAGGGCGGCGTCAAGGTTCGACAAGGGCTCGTCAAACAGGAAGGCCGAGGGGTCGCGCACAATGGCCCGGCCGATGGCCACACGCTGGCGCTGACCGCCTGACAGCTGGCCCGGCTTGCGGTCCAGATAATCGGTCAGGTTCAGCGATTCAGCGGCCGCCGCGATCCGGGTGTTCTGCTCTTCCTCGCTCATGCCGGCCATCCGCATCGGGAAGGCGATGTTCTTGCGCACGGTCATGTGCGGGTAAAGCGCATAGGTTTGGAACACCATGGCCAGCCCCCGCTTGGAGGGGGAGACCTCCGTCACGTCCTCGCCGTCGATCATCACCCGGCCCGAGGTGCAATCCTCAAGCCCCGCGATCAGCCGCAGCAGGGTGGACTTGCCGCAGCCCGAGGGGCCGACAAATACGGCAAACTCGCCGTCTTCGATGGTTAGGTCCAAGGGCGGGATCACTTGCGTGTCGCCGAAGTTCTTGGTCACTTTGTCCAGTACAATACGTCCCATGGGATTTTCCTTTTATGCGCTCCGCAGTGCGGCGCGAGCGCGTTGTTCCTATTTGACGGCGCCGAAGGTGAGACCTTGGACCAATTGTTTTTGACAGAACCAACCCAGCACGATGATCGGGCCGACGGCGGCAGCAGAAACTGCGGAGAGTCGTCCGAAGAACAGACCCTCAGGCGCGCGGTTGCCTTCGATCAGCTTTGACAGTGTCGCGGCTTCGGTCGTGGTCAGCCGGACGGTCCAATAGGCCTCGTTCCAGCAGAAGATGAAGCACAAGAGCGCGGTAGAGGCGATGCCGCCCCAGGCAAGCGGGATCAGGATTTCCTTGATCTCGCCCCAAGTGTTCACCCCGTCCATCTGACCTGCCTCGATGATCTCTTTCGGGATCTCCTTGAAGTAGGTGAAAAGCATCCAGATCACGATTGGCAGGTTGATCAGCATCAACACCACGATCACCATGAAATGGGTGTCAAACAGGCCGATGCTCTTGGTCAGGAAGGTCATCGGATACAGCACGGCGGCGGCCGGCAGCATCTTGGTCGACAGCATCCACATCAGCACGTCCTTGGTGGCGCGTGTCGGGTTGAAGGCCATGGCGTAGGCGCAGGGGATACCCACGGCCAGCGCGAAGATGGTGGCGAAGACCGAGGTGATGACCGAGTTCGTGGCAAAGCGCCAGTAGTCGTAGTTTTCGGTCATGTTCAGGTAATTCTCCAGCGTCGGCGTGAAGAAGAACAGGAACTCCGGCTTCACGGCGTCCGCATCCGTCTTGAAGCTGGTCAGCACCAGCCAGAAGATCGGGAAGAAGAACAGCAGACCAACCGTCCAGGCCAGAACCGTCCGGCCCAGTTTTCCGTATTTCGAGGATTGTGCAACGATAGCCATTGGTCTGCCCCTATTCCATCAATGTCTTGCCAACCATGCGCAGCAAGAAGATGGCTACGATGTTGGCGAGGATAACTGCGAAGATGCCCGTGGCGCTGGCCGCGCCGATATTGTTGTTGGCGAACTCGCCGATCAGGTAGGGCAGGTTCTTGTTGCCGTTGCCCCGGCTGACGATCTCGATCTCGGCGTATAGCGACAGGTGGAAAATCGCCTGGATCATCACCACAATCGCAATCGGACGGCCCAGATGCGGCAGCGTCAGGAAGCGGAACTGCGACCAGGCGCTGGCGCCGTCCAGAATGGCGGCCTCCTTCTGCTGCTGGTCTTCGGATTGCAGCGAGGTCATGAAGATCAGCACGGCGAAAGGCGTCCACTGCCAGGTGACCATGATGATCACCGCATAGGCCGATGTCTGCGTGGCCCTGAAGGAGATCGGGTTAAATTCAGGCCAGAGGGAGAAGAACCAGCCAACCACCGGCGCGTCCCGCAGACCTGCGACCAAGTCGTTCAGCCCGCCTACCGCGATGCCCTGCAGGCCCAGGACGGGGTCGAGGATCATATTGATCCACAACACCGCGTTCACCGCCGGCATCACAAAGAAGGGGGAGATCAGCAGAACCCGCACGATCCCCTGACCCGGAAAGGTCTTGTTGATCAACACGGCGATCAGCACGCCCAGGATCACGGTCAGAAACAGGATGGAGCAGACGATCAGCAGGCTGTTCTGGATGGCGAAGAGGAAATCCTTGGAGTTCAGCACGAACTCGTAATTGCCAAAGCCGCGCCAGTTGCTGAATGACGGGCTGGTCCATTCGGGCCGCCGCAAGCTGTTCAGCACATATCTAATGAACGAGAAATACAACGTCATCGACAGCGGGATCAGCATCCAGATCAACAGCAGGATGACCGCCGGTGACTGTAGCAGACGTGGAAGCGTACGGTTTGACATGACTTGAGACCCCCTGCGCAGCGCGATGCCCGCAATGTTTTTATCAAGAGTGCGAAATTTGCCGGTTTTTGGTGTGCTGCGTGACTGGCTGATCAAAAGGAGCCGAGGCCGCAGCGGATCGTTGGTCGGAAGGCCCGGACATCGCCCGGGCCTTCCTGATGCTTGGAAGGGTCGGCTTAGTAGCCTGCTTCTTCCATGATCGATTCAGCTGCTGCTTGCGAAGCGGCGAGCGCCTCGTCAACTGACTTCGCACCGGACAGAGCGGCTGCGATTTCTTGTGCAACGGCCGAACCCACTTCTGGGAATTCTGGGATCGCTGCGAACTGAACACCGACATATGGCTTCAGGTCAGTTGCTTCAGGTGCAGCGGATTCGATGGCAGCCATTTCGGCTTCAGCGAATTTTGCGGCAGCCTGGAACTCAGGCAGAGCGTAGGTGGAAGCGCGCTGACCAGTTGGGACGGAGCCCCAGCCAAAGTCAGGGTGGTTGCCAACAGCCTGGACATACTCTTTCGAGGTGGCCCATTCGATGAAGGCTTTTGCTTCTTCAGCGTTCTCGGTGCCTGCTGGCACGGCCATTGCCCAAGCCCACAGCCAGTTCGCGCCTACTGGGTTACCAGCGTTTGGCGACTGGGCGTATGCAACACCATCAACTTCCAGGAAGGAAGCAGCGATCGTTGCGTCGATCCACATGCCGCACTTGCCTTCGTTGTAAAGCGCGAGGATCTCGTTGAAGGAGTTACCTTCGGAGCCGGGAGGGCCGTAGTTGCCCAGCAGATCAACGTAGAAGTTGATGGCTGCTTTCCACTCGTCGGAGTCCAGTGTTGGTTTGTAGTCAGCGTCGAACCATGCGCCGCCGAAGGAGTTCACCATCGTGGTGACGAACGCCATGTTGTCGCCCCAGCCTGGCTTGCCACGCAGACAGGCGCCGAAGACGCCATTGTCTGGGTCGTGCATTGCCGCAGCGGCTTTCTTGATGTTATCCCAGCTGTCATTGTCCGCGATGGAGACGCCAGCCGCATCGGCTAGGTCCTTGCGGTACATGACCATGGAGCTTTCACCGTAGAAAGGTGCAGCATACATGGTGCCTTCATGCGACAGACCTGCGCGGATCGCGGGCAGGATGTCGTCCATGTCGTAGTCGCCTTCGAAGTTCAGCGGCTCGATCCAGCCAGCAGCGCCCCAGATAGGTGCTTCCTGCATGCCGATGTTGATGATGTCGTACTGGCCGCCACCGGTGGCCGTGTCGGACGTCACCTGCTCACGCAGAACGCCTTCTTCCAGCGAAACCCAGTTCAGCTTCACACCGGTTTCTTCGGTGTAGGCTTCTGCGACTTTCTGCATGTTGATCATGTGGCCGTTGTTCACGATTGCGATCGTCAGCTCTTTTGCGTGGCCGTCGGCAAGTGCGCCGCCGGTTGCAAAAAGCGAGACTGCCGTCGCAGCGTAAAGTGCTCTCTTGATAGACATCCCAAATTTCCTCCTAGTTGGGTGATCTTGATCAGGTTAATGGTCTTGGTAACGCGAAGTCAATTAAAATTTTGCGCGCGTAAATTAAGGCAGAAAAGTCATTCTTCGCTGCACCTTAGGCCGAGTCCCGCATGATAAGACGTCCTTCAAAAAGGGTCTCCGGGCGGCTCTCCGGCCAAGTCTCGTCATTGAGCATGCCGAACAGGTCGCTTACCGCACGATTCGCGATGGCCTCGTAATCCTGGGCAATCGTCGTCAGAGGTGGGCAGGTATAGCGAGAAAACGGGTGGTCATCATGTCCGGCAATCCGCATGTCGCAGCCCGCGCCGTGACCCACCCGCAGGCCCAGCCCATAGGCAGCTGACAGCATTCCGATGGCCAGCCGGTCATTGCTGCAAAGCACCGTGTTGGTGCCGAACGCCTGTTCAGACAGCAGCCGCCCGCCTTGAACGCTGCCGATCTCTTCAAAATCCCAGCCATCCCCTTCCGCCTGGAAGATGCGGGGCGTATGGCCATGCCGCTCCATGCTTTCGATATAGGCCTGGCGGCGTTTGTTCGCATTGGGATTGGTGGGGGATTTCATTTCAAAAAAGCAGGGGGGCTCCCCACTTCGGCATAGATATTCCACCATTAAATCAACACTTTGAAAGTTATCCGTGCCCACGAAGGCTTGGCCCACATCGTTGATATTGGCGTCAAACAGAACCAGGGGGAAATCGTCATCAAAATCGCGCACGAAATCCTTGTCAGACATTCGCCCGAACGGGGCCAGCAGTACCCCCGTCGGTTTTAGGGACCGTAGGGAGTTCAGGTTGTCGCGCTCCATCTCGGCGCTGCCGTGGGAGCTGAGGATGATCGGGCTGTAGCCTGCATCGATACAGGCCAGCTCAACCCGGCGCCCGATTTCCGAGAAGAAAGGGTCGGCCAGATTCGGAACCACGACGCCAATGTTCTTCGTCGTCCGCCTGTTTTGGTTCATAGCGAAGACGTTGGGCTGATAGTCATGTTTCTCCAGCGCGGCCTCAATCTTGGCCCGCGTGGATCGGCGCACGCTGTCAGGATCGTTGAAATATTTCGAAACCGTAGGACGAGAAATACCGCTTACAGCCGCAAATTCTTCCATATTGCGAATTTTTGGCTGACCCATTTTGACACCTGAAGCCTAGGAAAGTGACGCGCGGTAACTATCGCACGGTAGGAGCGGTATCGGGGAGGCGTCAAGAAAAAATGTTGGTCAGGCCTGTGATAGGCAAGCCTACGGCGCGGGACGCATATTATGCGCCGATTCAATCGGGCGCCATCCGGGGGCAAAGGTAATAAATGATACCGCCGTTGCGGCGCGGGTTACTGTACCCGAAGCGTGTCGTCGCAAATCCCTGAAAGGATGCGGCTCAGGTGAAAGGCGCAAAGCGTGTCTTCGGGCCGGTCGATCAGCAGCTGCGCGAAGGCCGTTTGCGCCGCCCGGTCGCCTGCGGCCATCAACCCGTGGGCCTCGCGGTAGCGTTCCAGGTGGGTGTCCGACATTTGCTCGGATGTCAGCGGCTCGAAGGCCTCGATGGCAGTTTCACGTCCGCGCAGGATCAGCTTGCCCATCTTGCGCCCCCGGAATCCGGGGATGTTGGACACGGTCGCCTCGCTGAGGCAAAGGGAGGTATCGAACAGCTTATTGGCCTGCTCTAGACGGGAGGCCACGTTGACCGGGTCGCCATATGCGGAATAGTCAAAAAACCGCTCCGACCCGGTATTGCCAAACACAGCAGAGCCGGAGTGCACCCCGATCCGCGTCCGTCCCATGGGGATGCCTTGTGCGACCCGGCCTGCTTGGAAATCACGGGTGAATGCGTCGATGGCCTGCGCGCAATCAAGGCTCGCCTGCGCGTGATTGTCGACCTCCAGCGGCGCACCGAAAATCGCGTGTACGCTGTCGCCGATGATCTTCATCACCGTGCCGGAATGGTCAAAAACCTCGCTCAATACACCGGCCAGATATTCATTGAGCAGCGTGACCACCTCCTCCGCAGGCAGGGTCTCCATCAGGCCGGCGAAGCCCTGAATATCGGTGAACATGAAGGTGGCGTCTTTACGCTCCCCCGCGCCGATGGCCGGGCCAGTGGTGCCCTGCTCAGCGAGTTGGCTGGCCACACCGGGGGAGAAATGGCGCGCCAGCACGGCTTCCTTGCGCAGTGCCTCTTCCCGCTCCGTCTCGGCCCGCACCAGCCGGTTGGCATGGGCGGCGGCGTTGTTCAGAGTGACGCGAAAGTCAGAGAAGTCGATCGGCTTGGTCAGGAAGTCAAAAGCCCCACCATTCATCGCCTGCCGGATATTCCCCATATCGCCATAGGCGGTAACCATCACAATGACCAGGGAACGGTCAAGATCATGAGCGGAGGCGAGCAGTGTCAGCCCGTCCATGCGCGGCATATTGATGTCCGACAGCACCACCGAGATGTCGCTATCGGCATTGATCAGGTCCAATGCCTCGCGCCCGTCGCTGGCGAATACAATGTCATAGATCCCGTCCCGCAGCTCCTTTCGGAAGCCTTGGCGCACCAAGGTTTCAACGTCAGGCTCGTCGTCGACAACCAGTATTTTTGTCATCTCGGACTTGGCCTTTCCGTCAGGTAGCGGTTACGAAATTTCTTACTTCGCCAAAATTTACTGGCTTGGCAAAGAACGCGCGTGCGCCCAGTGCTTCTACCTTGGCGCGTGTGTCCACATCTGCATTGGCAGAAACCACGGCGATCTCGAACGCGTCCTTGTCCACATCGGCCAGCAGCTCGAAGCCGCTCTTGCCGGGCATGTTCAGATCGCTGATCACCTTGTCAAAAGGCGCCGCCTTATCGTCCGAGATCATCGCCAAAGCCGCATCAACGCCGGTGGCGAATGCGATCTCTATCTTGCCGGCCTTCAGTTCCCGTCGCAGCCCTTGTCGGAACAAAGGTTCCATGTCTTTTTCGTCGTCAACCACCAGCACACGATTGGTCATTTTTTATCCCCTTTATTGTCAGGGTTTTCACTTACTAATGGGATGAAGACGGTGAATGTGGTGCCTTCGCCCTCTTCGCTTTCCAGTCTAATGTCTCCGCGATGGGTTTCATGCACGATATCATAGGCCAGCGATAGCCCCAATCCCGTGCCTTCGCCCGTCGGTTTCGACGTAAAGAACGGCTCGAAAACCTGTTCGCGCACAGACTGAGGGATGCCCTCGCCATTGTCACGCACATCTATGCGGATGCGGTTCTTTTCTGCAGCGGTGTGTATCTCAAGCAGCGGTTCGTAACCCGGCAGCTCTTTCTTGGTCTTCTGGTGAGTGGCATACATCGCGTTGCTGGCGAGGTTGATAAAGACCCGTGAGAGGTCTTGCGGCACGCAGAAGGTCTCCGGCAGGTCGGAGTCCAGTTCCTCGTGAATGGTGATGTTGAACCCTGCAACCTCCGCGCGGGCGGAATGGAAAGCCAGATTGACCGCTTCCCTCAACACGTTGTTGATCTGCGCTTGCCGGAAATCTGCGGGCCCGTCGCGCGAATGCAGCAGCATGTTGCGCACGATATTATCCGCGCGGTGGCCGTGATGCTCGATCTTTTCAAGATTGTCACTCAGCAGCTGGGTTAGCTCGGCAATCTCTTCCTTGGTCTCATTGGTAGGCGCGGCGTTATGGGCGGCCAGCGCTTCCTTCAGTTCACCCAGCATTTCAACGGACATGAGGGAGAAGTTGTTCACAAAGTTCAGCGGGTTTTTAATCTCATGCGCGATACCCGCGGACAACTGCCCGAGGGAGGCCATTTTCTGCGACTGGATCAACCGGCTTTGCGTCGCGCGCAGCTCTTCCAGCGCATGTTCGGCCTTGTCCCGAGCGCCGACCAGCTGAACCTCGCGCTGCGCAAGCGTTTCGGTGCGCTTCTCGACCAGGTCTTCCAGATTGTCCTGAATGCGGCGCAACTCGGCCTCGTCGGATTTCTGCTGGCTCTGCAGGTCGTTGAACGCATGGGCCACGTTGCCCATTTCATCCTGCGTGTTCCAATCGACAGGCACCACCTGATCCGTGTCGCGGGCCAAGCCGATGGCGGTCGCAAAACGGCCAAGCGGGACCAGAACGGTGTAATGCAGCCCCACAAGCGCCCCGATGATCAGCGCCCCGATGAGCAGCGCAATGGCCACCAACGCGGTCAGGCGCCTTGTCACGGCATCGGCTAACAAACGCTCCTCGGAATAGAAAACCCGCAGCTCGCCAATGTCACGTTTCGTGCCGTCGTCGAAAAACGAAACCGTGCGCTGGCGCATGAAAATGCGGTCTTCCAGGTTGGCTTCCTGGACCCCGTCAGCGGCTACAACCGCCCCGGTTTCGTCTAAAACTGAGACCCCGACCACATCGGGGTCGTTAATCATCGAGGAGGTCACCAGATTGAGCTGCAGGATGTTGAAGCTCCACAGCGGCCCAGAGATCGAACCGCTTTGCACGCGCGTCAGTTCTTCGATCCGGTCGGCCAGCGTGCCTTGCGCGTCTTTCTTCAACTGGTTGTCAATAAATAGAAAAAATACCAGCGATATGAAAATCGCCAACGGTATCACCAGGCTTAGAAACTTGAAGCGGAGGGAAAGCCTGCTCCACATAATGATTGCACCTCAGAAAAATGTGGTCAGGTTGACGTAAGGGAGCTTATGGTTCCCGTTAACGTTTTGCAACTGTTTGGGGAGTGGGTGCGTGCAAGCGATTACACTAGATTTGGGACGCGGGGACTATCAAGATAACGGCGCTTCCCCCTGGTACGGGATCATCGCCGTGGGCAGCCTGCCCACCATCATGAAACTGGCGCTGGATACCGGCACCAACATGAATTGGATAACCTCGACCCAATGTCACACCCATGCGTGTCAGATGCCCGGCCGGGTCCAATTTGACCCCAGCTTTTCGACCACGTTTCAGTGGGTGAACAGAACCCCCGTCGATCTGAACTACGGGCCTTGGGGAACCTTGACGGCCAATCTGGGCCAGGACGAATTGAACATGACCGCCTTCAACGGGCTTGGCTCCATCGTGATGGGTTTGGCGGTCAGCTATTCGGGTGAAAAGTTTGACGAGGTCGACTGGGACGGATGCCTTGCGATGCCCGCCCAGGCCCCCATGCAAAAAGGCATGAGCTTCCTGTTCAAACAGTTGCGCGATACCGGCGTGCTTGGTCCCAGCCAAACCTATTTCTCCTACGAGACTGACCCCGCGACGGGGCAGGGGACTTGCATGCTTGGGGGGATGGACATCACCAAGGCCGACCTGTCCTCCATGCTGGTGCTGCCGTTCAAAACCTACGAGACCACCGTGAAGGGTAAGAAGGTTCCCATTCCCTATATTTGGACCACGCCGCTGCAAAGCGCACGTTTTGGGGGCACAGCCATCGCGCAGGATGGCAGCTTCTGCCTTGATACCGGCTCCTCCCGGTTTAAGGGTGACGGCACCTATATGAACACCATCCTAGCGCTGGCGGCCACAAACCCCACGGCAGAACTGGAGCTGGAGGTCGGCTTCCGGGGCAACGGGCAGACCGGCAAGCTGGTCGTCCCTCCTGACATCTACAACCAGAAGATTGAGGCGGGCAGCAACAAGGGCAAGACCATGCCCCAGTTCCATGAACTTGGCGGCCTGCCGGGGTTGTTTCTGGCAGGTTCCATCCTGATGGATCACCTCTACACGGTCTATTGGTATGAAGAGGTGCTGGATGCCGCGGGCAACCCCGTCCTTGAGCCCAAGGGGATGGTGATTTTCAACCGCTTGAACGGCCCGAAGATCATCCAGAACGGGCTGGCCTATCAGGGCGACCACACCAATTTCGTTGAAACCATTCAGGCGGTTTGCGCCGATATCGAAGGGGCATAGACCATGACCACAGCACTCTCTCAAATCACCCAGACCTGGACCAACCCCTATAATTCCAAGATGACGCTGACGGGCAATGGCGGCGTCCTGTCAGGGCAATATGCCTCGACCGCCGGGGCGTCGGGGGTCTATCGCGTGTATGGCTATATCGACCCGCAATCGGCTGCGGTGACGCCCGGAGGAGCGGGCGTTCCGGTCGGGCTGATCCTGAACTGGCGCAGCATCCAGCAGGGCGGCACGCCCGACCCAAGCTGGAACTATACCTCCGGGATGGCGGGACAGTTGATCTGCAACGCGGCGGGCGACACCGTAATCAATCTCAACCACGCCCTTATTGCGTCAAACCCGCTGCCGGGCGCGATTGATACGCCCGGTTTCTACGTGGACCGGCTGGAATATGATCAGGCCACACTGCAGGAAGATGCGGGATACGAAGAGGCCGCACCATTGGGGGAGCCGCCCGCCGATTTCGCGGCGCAAGCCACCCTAACCTATGTCGACGAGCAGGATCCCAACACTAAGCTCTACTTGGCGCAAAAGCCTGACAGCCCCGCGTTCTGGGCAGCCTTTGAGTGGAGCGGCGGCGGCACGACGTTGATCGGCACCTGCAATACCGGCTATTTGACCACTCTTGGACCCTATCAGAGCCTCGCCTTCTGCGGCACCATTCTTCCCGGCAGCGCGGCCCTAAGCCTGAGCGGTTGGCTGGACTATAACAGCGATACGATCACTCTGCAGGAATACTGGTCGGGCCCGCAAACCTGGCCGCTTCGGTTCTTCCAGACGCGCGGGCGTACCCTGACAATGAAAGCGCAGTAATGCGACATCGCGCGGTGACGGATCACCGCGCCTGCCGGGTTAGCGGGGCATAATGGTCGGCGTCTGGATGCCATATTGGCTGTAAATCTCGTTCAGCCGCCCGCTTTCAAACAGCACCTCGGTGCCGCTGTCATAAAGGTCGCGCATCGCGCGGCCCCGGTCATTGTCGGAGAACAGGATATAGAGGCGCGATGTTCTGACCTCGGTTATCTGCCAATCCTCGGTATTCAGCGGCGCTGGCGTGGCCCCCCCGCTGACCTGATCGACGTCGGCCACCTGCCCGGTCTCGGCGAAGGTCTCGATTAGTTCATGCAAATCGATATAGGCATCTGCGCGGCCCGCAAGCAGCATCCGGGCGGCCTGTGACCGGCTTTCAAGCTCGGTCATGGTGAATTCAACCTCAGCTGCGATTTGTGGCGGGCCGACGATCCGCAGGCCGTCAAGCTGCGCGGGGTCGGTCCAATCAATGTCGCTCTCTGAGGAGTAGATCACGGAATAGGTGGTCTCATAGACGGGGTGGGTGGCAAACAGGCGGTCATCGCGGGTGAAGCCGCCGGTAAAATCC
>CALHHY010000095.1 GCA_938030665.1 uncultured Litoreibacter sp.
GGCGGCGGACGCATCGGGGCCGCTTTCCTTCATGGATGTGTGGGACGCGATGTGCCGCACGATCATGTCGGCAGGCTCGCGCAGGGGGGCGATGATGGCCACGATGCGCTGCGACCACCCCGACATCGAGGATTTCATCACCGCCAAGCAGGATGCCTCCCGGCTGCGGATGTTCAACCTGTCCGTGCTGGTCACGGACGCGTTTATGGAGGCCGTGAAGGCCGATGGCCCATGGGACCTGACATTCGAGGGCCAGACCTACCGAACCGTTCGGGCGCTTGATCTGTGGAACCTGATCATGCGCTCTACCTTCGACTTTGCGGAGCCGGGCGTGATTTTCATCGACCGGATCAACGCGGCGAACAACCTGAGCTATTGCGAGACGATCGCTGCGACCAACCCCTGCGGGGAGCAACCTTTGCCGCCCTATGGGGCCTGCCTGCTGGGCTCTATCAATCTGGCGCGGCTGGTCGCAGACCCGTTCAAGGAGGGCGCGCGACTGGATCTTGAAGCGCTTGATGCGCTGGTCGCGACGGCGGTGCGGATGATGGACAATGTGGTCGACGCCTCCCGCTTTCCGCTGCCTGAACAGGCGGCCGAGGCGCAGGCCAAACGCCGGATTGGACTGGGCGTCACCGGGCTGGCCGACGCCCTGTTGATGGTAGGGTCGCGCTACGGGTCAGAGGAGGCGGCGCGTCTGACGGAGCAATGGTTGCACGCCATCGCCCGCGCCGCATATCTGGCGTCAGTTGAGCTTGCGAAGGAGAAGGGCGCCTTCCCCCTGTTTGACGCGGACGCGTTTCTGGCAAGCGGCGCGATGCAGGCGATGGACGCCGACGTGCGCGACGCCATTAAGGAACATGGCATCCGCAACGCCTTGCTGACATCCATCGCGCCGACGGGGACGATCTCGCTTTACGCGGGCAACATCTCCAGCGGGATCGAGCCGGTCTTTGCCTATGCCTACACCCGCAAGGTGCTGCAGAAGGACGGTACCCGCACGGAGGAGGAGGTCGTTGACTACGCCGTGCAGCTATGGCGCGAAAAGCATGGCGACGCTGAGTTGCCGGAGCATTTCGTCAACGCTCAGACGCTGGCCCCCCTCGACCATGTGCGGATGCAGGCAGCAGCGCAGAAATGGGTGGATTCGAGCATTTCCAAGACGATCAACTGCCCTGAGGATATCAGCTTTGACGATTTCAAGGAGGTCTACATGGCCGCCTGGGATCAGGGTTGCAAAGGCTGCACGACCTACCGGCCGAATGATGTGACGGGGTCGGTGTTGAGTGTGTCGGAAGAGAAATCCGAGTCGCAGCTACCTGCTCTGGACACCGTTGTAGAACGCTTGAACTGGGCGCAGAAAAATGCAGGATTTGAGACGAAGAAAAAGGCGGTAGAAGCCTTAGGTGTGAACTACACACAATATTTAAACTGGAGCGCTGGGGATCGAAATATTCCACCCTCTGAGGCAGCGTCGATAGCCGACAAGTTCGGTATAACGGCTGGCTGGCTCCTCTTCGGCGAAACCGACACGCCCGGCATCGCCGGGCTGCCCCCGACCCTCCCCTCGGGAGGGGGCTTCACCCCCACCCAGGCTCGGGGCCTGCCCTCGGATGGGGATGTGGTCTATATGTCCGAGCCACTGGACCGGCCTGACGAGCTGGAAGGCCAGACTTACAAGGTTAAATGGCCCGATAGCGAACATGCGATCTACATCACGATTAACGACATCGTGCTGAACGGGCATCGCAGGCCGTTTGAGGTCTTCATCAACTCCAAGAATATGGAGCATTTCGCCTGGACCGTGGCGCTGACGCGGATGATTTCGGCGGTGTTCCGGCGCGGCGGCGACGTCTCCTTCGTGGTGGAAGAGCTGAAAGCGGTGTTCGACCCGCGCGGCGGCGCATGGATGCAGGGCAAATACATCCCCTCCATCCTTGCGGCCATCGGCGGCGTCATCGAGCAGCACATGATCGCCACCGGCTTCATCGCGGGCGAGGGGCTGGGGCTAAAGGAAGATCCGTCGGCCAGGGTGGCTGTGGTCGGCAAAAAGGGCAAGCCCTGCCCAAGCTGCGGCCAATACGACCTGCGCATGGTTGAAGGCTGCATGACCTGCGCCTCTTGCGGCCACTCCAAATGCGGCTAGAGACGAGGCCCCGGTAAGCGCGTGAAATGCGTCAACTGACATGGCCATTTGGGTCATGAAACGGCCTCTGTTTCAAGCTCCATTAGTCGCGGCGACTTAATTAAACAACTTTAATTCAAAGGATTAGCTTTCTCGAAGCAGATCTTCGATCTCGGAGACAAGCGTAGTCATCGTGGTCTCAAGACCTTCGCTGAGCCCATTTATCGTATCAAGCGTTGGTTGGTGCTTTTGCGTCTCTAGA
Source organism: uncultured Litoreibacter sp. (assembly GCA_938030665.1). Classification (GTDB taxonomy): domain Bacteria; phylum Pseudomonadota; class Alphaproteobacteria; order Rhodobacterales; family Rhodobacteraceae; genus Litoreibacter. The sequence goes on from CALHHY010000095.1 coordinate 2,388, forward strand.
AGAGAGATGTAACGCATCGAAACACCTGCCCTGTGTGCAAGTTCCTCTTGAGTTAGCCCAAGCTCGGTCCGGCGCCGGCGCACCACAAATGCAAATGAACTGAGTAACTTATCCGATTGCTCTTCCATGCAATCGGCTTCCCGGGTCTTTACGATTTCGTCTATGAAGTATACTATGAATCGTGGGAATTGTTTGCCTAACTGCCTTCGCTGCTGGGGCTGCGTCAAGGGTCCGTCTGCGGCGGCTTTAGGAACAAAAAACAGCGGAATTTGGTAAACATATAAGCCAGTGTTCAGCACAAGCTTCTGAGGAGGAAGTCAATGAGTCAAAGCAATTTCGAGATCAGATTTGCCCCAGTATTTGCGCTGAAGGTTGCTGCTGGGTCCATTTCGCCCGATTCGAAGCCGCTGAAACCACAAGAGAGGCAGCGAAACTGGAACGTTTTGATGGAGGCATTGCCGTCAGTATTGTCAAAGTGCTCCGGGATGGATTTGGACCCAGAGAATGCTGACTACCCGAACCCGTTAAGACTTTGGGACTTCCTAAACGGGCGCGAGATACTGCTCAGTTCCAACAAACGGGGTGGCTATGATCTTCGCATCAATGCCGAAAGTGGAGGTTGGACCGAAACTCAGTTGCCGCTGGATTTGATCTTATTGAAGTTGCTTGCTCTTGACTACACACCGGAAGAATTCCGGGCTTTCCAAGCTTAGAATTGACAGTTGATCCAATGACGATCTGGTATACCGCCGACACGCATTTTGGTCATGAGAACGTCATAAAATTTTGTGATCGCCCCTTTTCCTCAGTGGAGGAAATGGATGCTGTCTTGATCGCAAACATGTGTGATAGAGTTTGCGAGGATGACGACCTATGGATCGTAGGCGACTTTGCTTTTGGCGTTAGGTCAAAGGATGCTGGCTACCTTCAAGCG
>CALHHY010000096.1 GCA_938030665.1 uncultured Litoreibacter sp.
ATTCGACTCAATCAACAGGAGGCTGGTGCAACGTAAGGGCACATAGCATCGCAGAACAATGGGGATCAGGCGGATATCTGGAATTTCCTCAACCCATTTTTCATCTTATTGTCAATAATTTATTAGGTGAAATGGTGCCCCCACACGGACTCGAACCGCGGACCTACTGATTACAAATCAGTTGCTCTACCAGCTGAGCTATAGGGGCGTGGGCGACTGGGCCCGTGCGAGAGTCAAGCCGTCACGGGACTTGCCGCAAACACCTTTCTACCTTGCAAGGGCTGGGTAATTTACGGTCGATCAAAAAGCAAGGGTGGATCGAGCACAGAAGGCGAATTCGCAGCGCGATCACAACACTAGAGGCTCGATAAGGCAATCTTCATTGATAGTTGATATCGGCCTTGGCGGATTGCCGGGTGAAATCAGGTTTGCCTCCCCGTTGATCCGTATATACTGCGCAGGAGCAGAAAAGACGGCAGGATCCAAGGAGGCCGCGACACTATGCATATTGCCCTGCATCTGGGCGTTCACTGCACCGACGGCGACCGGCTGCTAAAATGCCTTTTGAGAAATACCGATAAACTTGGAGAACAGGGCATTTGCGTCCCCGATCCCAGCACTTATCGCCCGATCATCCGCGACCTGATGCAGGCTGCCAAGAAGGAGGCGCCTGACGACGCGGCCCGTCAGGCGCTCATTGACGCGCTTGTCGATGATGACGATCCCGATCGAATCGTGCTCAGCCATGACAGCTTTTTGGGGGTGCCGGGCCGCTCTGTCGAGAATAACCAGCTTTACACGGCCGCCACCGTCCGTGCGCCGCACCTGCGCAACCTTTTTGGCAATGCGCAGGTGACGTTTTATCTTGCGATCCGCAACCCTGCGACATTCATCCCCGCCGCGTTCGAGCGCGCGCAGGAAGTCAGCTTCACCAAGTTTCTGGAAGGCAGCGACCCGCTGACGTTGCGCTGGTCTGACACGATTTCGCGCCTACGCAGCCTCGCCCCGGATGTGCCTGTTGTCGTGTGGTGCAACGAGGATACCCCCCTGATCTGGGGGCAGATTCTGCAACATCTGTCCGGCCACGACCAGTTTACCGAGCTCGACGGGCTAGATGATTTTGTCTGCGAATTGATGACCAAGGCCGGGTCCGCGAAAATGCGGGCCTATCTGGAGAAACACCCGCCAAAGAATGAGGCGCAGCGCCGCCGCGTGACCGAAGCCTTTTTGGAAAAATTTGCCCGCCCGGACGCCATCGAGGAAGAAATCGACGCGCCCGGATGGACCGCAAAATATGTGGAGCAACTGACCGCACTTTATGACGCCGATATAGCCCAGATAAGCGCGCTGCCCGGCGTCACTTTCCTCGAGGCCTAGGGCGCGGACGGGCTACATGCCAAGCGCTTCCTTATAGAGGTCCAGCACGGCCTCTTCTTCTGAGATATCCTGAGGGTCACGCTTGCGGAGGGCAACCAGCTTGCGCAAAACCTTGGTGTCGTAGCCACGCCCCTTGGCCTCGGCCATGACCTCTTTCTGCTGATCGGCGAGGTCCTTTTTCTCCATTTCCAGCCGCTCATAGCGCTCCACAAATTGGCGAAGCTCATCGGCGGTGACGCGGTAGGTAGAATCGATGACTGAGGTGTCGGACATGGGTAGCAGTGCCTTGCTTGAAACCGGATAGGACCCATGGGATATAGGCGCGTGGCGCAGGCTTCAAGCGCTGAGTTCTGGCGGTGACCCGCCCTTCAGAAAGGCAGGCCCCATGCCCTATCTCATCCCCGCCGGCACGGTTGTGACATTGGTAGGCCTCGTGCTGCTGGTTGTTTGCATGCTCAAGATCGGACGCGCCAAGAAAGCCGGGCTCAGCGATGACGAGATGCGGGCGGTTTTGCAAAGCGTGGTGCCGATGAACCTCGCGGCGCTGCTGCTATCGGGCCTCGGCCTGATGGTTGTCGTTCTTGGCATCATTCTGGGCTAAGCGCCCTTCGAGCCACCCTGCCCTGTCAGCTGTTTGTACATCACATGGGCATCAACAGGGCCAAGGCTCGGATGCTTGAACGCGCCGGGCAGCAGCCCGATCGTCGCAAACCCCAGCTTGTGCCAAAGCGCGACTGCCGCCACGTTTGACGCCAGCACCAGGTTGAATTGCATCGCCTCGTAGCCAAGGCCCGCAGCTTCCGTATGGGAATGAACGCACATGCCCCGCGCCACTCCGCGGCCGCGCGCGGCCCTGCCAGTGATATAGCCGCAATTGCACACATGGGCACCCCCGCCTCCGGCATTGGTCTTGATGTAATAGGTCCCCACCAGCGCGCCATCCAGCTCCGCCACATAGGTCGCGGCGGGGGCCTCAACCCACATCTTCAGGGCTGCCTCGCGGGTGATGTCACGTGCCACGGCGTAGGTCTCGCCCGCCCGAAACACGGGCTCCAGCAGGGCCCAGATGCCCGCAGTGTCAGCGGGAGTAGCGCGTCGTATGATCATGGCACCGCAATAAGGAACGGGCCACCTCGTGCAAGCGCAAAAACACACGCAAACATCGAGATAGCCCGAAACCTCAGTTCATTCTCATTTTCATATCGGGACCGAAGCGGCAGCATGGTCCCAGTTTTAGTACCCCTTAGGCGTCTAAC
>CALHHY010000097.1 GCA_938030665.1 uncultured Litoreibacter sp.
CTCGATCATGAAACTTGGCGGCGACAATGTCATCAAGGACATTGAAGCAACGTCAACCGGCTCGCTTGGCCTTGATATCGCGCTAGGCATAGGCGGCCTGCCGAAAGGCCGCATCGTTGAAATTTACGGCCCCGAAAGCTCCGGCAAGACCACGCTGACGCTGCACACAGTGGCCGAGGAACAGAAAAAAGGCGGCGTATGCGCTTTTGTTGACGCCGAACACGCGCTGGACCCGCAATATGCCCGCAAGCTGGGTGTTGATCTCGATGAGCTACTGATCTCGCAGCCTGACACGGGCGAGCAGGCGTTGGAGATTGTCGACACGCTGGTGCGCTCCGGCGCCGTCAGCATGATTGTTGTGGACTCCGTCGCCGCCCTGACCCCGAAATCGGAGCTTGAAGGCGATATGGGCGACAGCTCCGTTGGCGTCCATGCCCGCTTGATGAGCCAGGCCATGCGCAAACTTACCGGTTCCATCTCGCGCTCCAATTGTATGGTTGTTTTCATCAACCAGATCCGGATGAAGATCGGCGTCATGTTCGGCTCCCCTGAGACGACAACCGGTGGCAACGCGTTGAAATTCTACTCCTCCGTCCGGCTTGATATCCGCCGCATCGGTGCCATCAAGGACCGCGACGAGGTGGTCGGCAATGCGACCCGCGTGAAGGTGGTCAAAAACAAGGTGGCCCCGCCATTTAAGCAGGTCGAATTCGACATCATGTATGGCGAAGGCATCTCCAAAATGGGGGAGTTGCTGGACCTTGGTGTCAAGGCCGGCGTCGTTGACAAGTCGGGGGCCTGGTTCAGCTATGGCGACGAGCGGATCGGGCAGGGGCGTGAGAATGCGAAAACCTTCCTGCGCGAAAACAGCCGCTTTGCGCTGGAGATCGAAGATAAAATCCGCGCGGCCCATGGCCTGGATTTCGAGATGCCGCAAACCGATGCAGATGCCGATGTGCTGGATGATGAAGGCGACACCGCGGCCGAATAACTCGGTCGGAGACGGGCACTCCTGAAAGCCCCCGATCTGCTCCAGACAGGTCGAGAATACTCGGGGAAAAGGGCGGCTTCTGGGGCCGCCCTTTTCTCGTTTGCGGCTGCGGGCTGTGGACAGTCCCAAAGCGCAGGGCTAAACCGGCTCAAACCTGCATTTGAGCCAATGGACGCCCGACCATGACCAGCCTGAACGACATCCGCTCCACCTTCCTGAGCTATTTCGAAAAGCAGAGCCACGCGGTTCAACCCTCAAGCCCGCTTGTGCCGCGCAACGACCCGACGCTGATGTTTGTCAATTCGGGCATGGTGCAGTTCAAGAACCTCTTCACCGGGCTCGAGACGCGCGACTACAAACGGGCCACGACGGCGCAGAAATGCGTGCGGGCCGGGGGCAAGCATAATGACCTCGACAATGTGGGCTACACCGCGCGCCACCACACGTTTTTCGAGATGCTCGGCAATTTCAGCTTTGGCGATTATTTCAAGGAAGAGGCCATCCCCTTCGCGTGGGAGCTGATCACCAAGGACTTTGGCATCGACAAGGACCGCCTGTCGGTCACGGTTTACCACACCGATGACGAGGCCTTCGCGATCTGGAAAAAGCTTGGTGTGCCGGAAGAGCGCATCATCCGCATCGCGACGTCGGACAATTTCTGGCAGATGGGGCCGACGGGTCCTTGCGGGCCGTGTACGGAAATTTTCTACGACCATGGCGATCATATCTGGGGGGGGCCTCCGGGCTCGCCCGAGGAGGATGGCGACCGGTTCATCGAGATCTGGAACATCGTTTTCATGCAGAATGAGCAGTTCGAAGATGGCTCGATGCGGGCGCTGGACATGCAATCGATTGACACCGGCATGGGGCTGGAACGCATCGCCGCGTTGATGCAGGGTAGCCACGACAATTACGACACGGACCTCTTCAAGGCGCTGATCGAGGCCTCCGCCCATGCGACCGGCGTGGACCCCTACGGCGCGCAAAATGTCCATCACCGCGTGATTGCGGATCATTTGCGCTCCACCTCCTTCCTGATTGCAGATGGGGTGCTGCCCTCCAAGGACGGGCGCGGCTACGTGCTGCGCCGCATCATGCGGCGGGCGATGCGTCATGCGCATCTGCTGGGCGCGCAGGACCCCGTCATGCACCGGCTGGTGCCTGAGCTGGTCACCCAGATGGGCGCCGCCTACCCGGAACTGCGTCAGGCACAACCGATGATTGAAGAGACCCTGCGGGCGGAGGAAACCCGCTTCCGCGAAACGCTGGATCGCGGGCTGAAGCTGCTGGATGACGAGCTGGGCGGTTTGGCCGATGACGCCCCCTTGCCGGGCGCTGCGGCGTTCAAGCTATATGACACGTTCGGCTTCCCGCTGGATCTGACTCAGGACGCCCTGCGCGAAAAAGGCCGCGAGGTGGACGTGGCGGGCTTTGATGCCGCGATGGACGCGCAGAAAGCCAAGGCCCGCGCGGCTTGGTCAGGCTCGGGGGAGGCCGCGGATGCCTCCATCTGGTTTGATATCGCTGATGCCCAAGGGGCTACCGATTTCCTGGGCTATGATACGGAGCAGGCTGAAGGCCAAGTGCTGGCCATCGTCAAGGATGGCGCGAAGGCCGATAGCGCGGGCCAGGGCGACACGGTGCAGGTGGTCACAAACCAGACCCCGTTCTACGCCGAAAGCGGGGGTCAGGTGGGCGATACCGGGACGCTGCGCGTGGGTGACACCGTCGCGAAGGTCACCGACACCCGTAAGGTGGCCGATGTCTTTATTCATTTCGCGACGATCGAGGCGGGCACGCTGAACACCGGCGACGGGGTCGAGATGGTTGTCGATCACGCACGGCGCAGCAATATCCGCGCCAACCACTCCGCCACGCACCTGCTGCACGAGGCGCTGCGGGAAGCCCTGGGGGAGCATGTCGCGCAGCGCGGATCGCTGAACGCGCCGGACCGGCTGCGGTTTGATTTCAGCCACGGCAAGGCGCTGTCCTTGGACGAACTGAACCGTGTGGAGCGGGAGGTGAACACCTATATTCGCCAGAACACAGCGGTCGAGACGCGGATCATGACCCCGGACGACGCACGCGGATTGGGCGCGCAGGCCCTGTTTGGGGAGAAATACGGCGACGAGGTGCGCGTCGTCTCCATGGGTCGGGCGGAGACCGGCAAAGGCGCGGATGGTCAGACCTATTCGCTGGAGCTTTGTGGCGGCACCCATGTCCGCCAGACCGGCGATATCGGGGCGTTTGTGACGCTTGGCGACAGCGCGTCGTCATCGGGCGTGCGCCGGATCGAGGCACTGACCGGGCAGGCCGCGATGGATTATCTGCGCGCGCAGGATCACCGCTTGGCCGAGGTAGCGCTGAGCCTGAAAGCCCGCCCCGAAGAGGTCGCCGACCGGGTGAAAGCGCTGCAGGACGAACGGAAAGCGCTGCAGAACGAGGTCGCGCAATTGCGGCGTGAGGTCGCCATGGGCGGCGGCGCGGCAGAGGTGTCCGACAAGGATGTGGGGGGCGTGGCCTTCTTCGCGCAAGCGCTGCAAGGTGTCAGCGGCAAGGACCTGCCCGCGCTGATTGACGAGCATAAATCCCGTATGGGATCGGGCGCGGTTTTGTTGATCGCGGATACGGGCGGCAAGGCGGCCGTGGCTGCGGGCGTGACCGCTGATCTAACGGAAAAGCTCTCCGCCGTTGATCTGGTTCGCGCCGCAGTGGCCGAGCTTGGCGGCAAGGGCGGCGGCGGCCGGCCTGACATGGCGCAGGGCGGCGGCCAGGATGCAAGCAATGCGGATGCGGCCATTGCGGCCGCCGAAAAAATCATCGGAGGATAGACCATGCCATCAGCCTTGTGGATCGCCCATGTAAAGGTGACCGACCCCGACAGTTACATGAAATACGCGGCCATCGCGACGGAGGTGATCCCGACCTTCGGTGGCGAATTCATTGTGCGCAATGGCAGCTATGAGCAGCTGGAAGGCAATGACCGCGCCCGCAATGTCGTGGCACGCTTCCCCAGCCTGCAGGCGGCGCATGATTGCTACCATTCCGACGCCTATCAGGAGGCACTGAGCTTCGCGCGTGACGCGTCAGAGCGGGACCTGGTGATCGTGGAAGAGCTGGACTAGCCGGTCTACCCCCGCATCCGCGCGCCGTCCGCGTCGAATAGCGGGATGTCGACGACAATGGCGCGGCGCATCTGGCCCAGTATTTCGATCTCTACCGCTGTGCCCGCTACGGATTGCGCGCGCGGCAGGAAACCTTGCGCGATGGATTTGCCCAGATGGTGCGAATACCCGCCAGAGGTGCAAAAACCCACTACCGCGCCGTCCATGAAAATCGGCTCATATGCGGTGACATCAGCGCCTTCGGCGTCCACCACAAAAGCACAGAGCGTGCGCGGGGGCGGGCTGTCGCGTTCGGCCTGCGCGGCGGCACGGCCTATGAAATCGGCCTGTTTGTTGAACGCGACGAAGCGGCCCATCCCGGTCTCCGCCGCCGTGTAGTCGGGCGAGAATTCCGACAACCAGGAGCCGAAGACCTTGTCGAGCCGCAGGCTCATCATCGCGCGCATCCCGAACGGCGTCAGGCCATGCGGCTTTCCGGCCTCCCACAGCGCGGACCACAGGGCGCGCTGCTGCATCGGGTCGCAATAGATCTCGTAGCCCAGATCACCGGTATAGCTGACCCGCTGGACGGAGCAGCTGACAGGGCCAACCGTCATTTGCCGCACATCCATGAACCGCATCGCGGTGACGTCTTCATCGGCGCAGGCCTGCAAAATGTCGCGCGCGCGGGGGCCAGCAATCTGGAACCCTGTCAGCCGGTCCGAGATGTTTTCGACCCGCACGCCGCGTTCCTCGTTCCGGGCAAACCAGCGCATGTGATAGGCTTGGCTGCCATAGCTTGCGGTCAGGCGGAAGGTTTCGGGGGCGAGGCAAGAAACCGTGAAATCCCCGATCAGCCGGCCCTTGGGTGACAGCATCGGCGTCAGCGACAACCGCCCCGGTTGCGGGATACGGCCTGCCATGATGACATCCAGCCAGTCGCGCGCCTGCGGGCCGGTGACCAGATATTTCCCGAAATTCTGCACCTCATTGATCCCTGCAGCTGCGCGCACGGCCCGCACCTCGCGGCCCACAGCGTCAAAGGCGTTGGAGCGGCGGAAGCTCGGTTCTTCGAATTTGGGCTCGCCCTCTTGCGCGAAGTAATTGGCGACCTCCAACCCGTACTGGTGGCCCCAGACCGCGCCCATCTCCGAGAAGATGTCGTACATCGGCGTCGTGGCATGAGGGCGCGCGGCGGGCAGTTCCTCATTAGGGTAGGAGATCGAGAAGCGGCGTTGGTAATTCTCCACCACCTTGGGTCGCGTGTAGCCTGCGTTGATCCAGTTGCCATAACGGGCCACGTCCATGGCGAAAGTGTCGCGCTCCGTCTCGCCCTCGATCATCCATTGCGCCAGCATCAGGCCGACGCCGCCGCCCTGGCTGAAGCCCGCCATGACGCCGCAAGCCGACCAGTAGTTGCGCATCCCCGGCACCGGGCCCACCAGCGGATTACCATCGGGCGCAAAGGTGAAGGGCCCGTGGATTACCGATTTGATGCCAGCGCGTTCGAGCACTGGGAAACGGCGGTAGGCGAAGGCCACAGAGTCCTCGATCTTGTCCAGATTGTCGGGCAGCAGTTCGTGGCCGAACGTCCAAGGGGTGCCGTCCACGGCCCATGGTTTGCAGGGCTGTTCATAAAAGCCGATGCACAGCCCGCGGCCCTCCTGGCGCAGATAGCTTTCGCCGGCGGGGTCCATCACATGCGGATGCTCGGCGTCGCGCTCATAGATCTCGGGGATGTCTTCGGTGACGAGATACTGATGCTCCATAGGGTGCAGCGGCAGGTAGATCCCCGCCATGGCGGCCACCTCACGCGCCCAGAGCCCGCCCGCATTGACGATATTTTCGGCGTGGATTGCGCCCTTGTCGGTTACCAGATCCCAGCTGCCATCAGGGCGCTGGTTGGTCTCGCGCACCATGCAGTGCGTTTCGATCTCGGCCCCGCCCATGCGGGCGGCCTTGGCATAGGCGTGGGTGGTGCCGGAAGGATCAAGATGCCCGTCAAGCGGGTCATAAAGTCCGCCGACAATGCCGTCCAAATTGGTGATCGGCGCGATCTTCGCGATTTCCTCCGGGCCCACCACCTGCGTCTCCAACCCCATGTAACGGTGCTTGGCACGCTCAGCGACCAGCATGTCGAACCGGTCCCGGTTATCGGCCAGCGTCACCCCACCCACATGGTGCAAGCCGCAGGACATGCCGGTGATCTCCTCCAGCTCGCGGTACAGCCGGATTGTGTAGCCTTGCAGCGCGGCCATGTTGGTATCTCCGTTCAGCGTGTGAAACCCGCCCGCCGCATGCCATGTCGAGCCTGAGGTGAGTTCAGAACGCTCGAGCAGCATCACATCCGACCAGCCCAGCTTGGTCAGGTGATAGAGGATCGAGCAGCCGACAACACCGCCGCCAATAACAGCGACCCGAGTGGTGGTCTTCATTCGCAAAGTTCCCTTCTTGGCTATGACCGACATTCCAATGTGTCCGGGCCGTCATCAAGGGGAGTTTTGCAGCCCTCATTGCGACTTTGGTAGAGCCTGCCCTTCCCGCACGCATGATGTCGCGGGAGGCACAACGTTTGTCGGCGCGCGCCAAGGTTACGGCCGCTCGGGGGCCTTAGCTTAGGGGCAGGCAGCACCATCAAAAGGGAGCGAGATCATGAAAACCCGCACACAGGCCGTCGTCATCGGGGGCGGGGTGATTGGTTGCTCGATCCTTTATCACCTGACCAAGCTGGGCTGGACCGACGTGGTGCTGCTGGAACGTGACGAACTGACATCTGGCTCGACATGGCATGCGGCGGCCAATATCCACGGGCTGCATGACAACAACAACATCACCCGCATCCAGAACTACACGATGGACCTATACAACGCGCTGGAGGCCGAGACCGGGCAAAGCTGCGGCGTGTTCCAGCCCGGCTCCCTCTATCTGGCGCAAACCGAGGCGCGGGAACATCAGCTGCGTCTGCAGGCCGCGAAGGCGAAATATTACGGGCTGAATTTTTACGAGGTGGACCGGGTTGAGGCGGAGCGTCTGCACCCGCTGGTCGATTATGACGGCGTCCGCTGCATCATGTTTGAACCCTCCGGCGGCAATGTGGACCCGTCGGGCGTGACCAACGCCTATGCTTCCGGCGCGCGACAAAACGGGGCCGAGATCTACCGCTTCACGCCAGTGACGGCGACCGATCAGCAAAGCGATGGAAGCTGGGTGGTGAAGACGCCCAAGGGTGACATCGTGACGCCTGTTGTGGTCAACGCGGCCGGTCTCTGGGGGCGTGAGGTGGCGGCGCTGGCCGGCATCTCACTCCCCCTGCAGCCGACCGAGCATCAGTACTTTGTCACCGAAACGATCCCCGAGATTGCCGATATGGCTGACCGGCTGCCATCCGTCGCAGACCGGGACGGGGAATATTACCTGCGCCAGGAAGGGCAGGGTCTGCTTGTCGGCGCCTACGAGAAAGACCTGCGTTTCTGGGCGGAGGATGGTACTCCGCAAGGGTTCGGCCATGAGCTGTTTGCCGATGACCTGGAACGGATCGAGCCCAATATGATGCGCGCCATCGACCGGGTACCAGCCGTCGGGCGTGCCGGGATCAAGCGGGTGATCAACGGCCCGATGATATGGTCGCCTGACAGCAACGCGCTGTTCGGCCCGGTGCCTGAACTCAAGGGGTATTTCTGCTGCAACGGGATCATTCCGGGCTTTTCCCAGTCTGGCGGGCTGGGGTCGCTGACGGCGGAGTGGATCGTGACGGGCGAACCGCATCTGGACATGTTTCCGTGGGACATGGCCCGTTTCGGGGCCTGGGCAGACCGCAAATTCACGAAGGCGCGGGTGGGGGACCAATATGCCAACCGCTTCTCCATCCACTTCCCCAACGAGGAACGCGCGGCGGGAAGGCCCGCCCGCACCCGGCCTGTCTATGAGATGCAGCGTGACATGGGCGCGGTGTTTGGCCTGAATTACGGCTGGGAGCACCCGTTGTGGTTCGCAGACACCCCCGGCGTGGTCGATACGAACGGCTTCACCCGGCAGAACTGGTTCGAACCCGTGGGCCGGGAGGCGAGAATGCTGCGCGAGCGGGCCGGGATTATCGACATCTCGAACTTTGCAAAATACCGGGTCAGGGGCGCCGGCAGCGCAGATTGGCTGAACGCGGTCTTTGCCAACCACATGCCGCGCGCTGTGGGGCGGTCTTGCCTGACGCCGCTAATCGGCAAACGCGGCGGCATCGCGGGCGATTTCACCGTCACCAAGCTGGGGGAGGAGGAATTCCTGGTCATTGGCTCCGGCATGGCGGAGCGATATCACCTGCGGTTTTTCAACGCCGTCCCACGGGCCGCCACAGTTGATTTCCAAAGCCAGACAGAGGCCATGTGCGGCTTCAACGTCGCAGGCCCCGAAAGCCGCGCGTTATTGGAACGGCTGACGAATGCGTCGCTGGCCACGGAGGATTTCCCCTTCATGCGCAGCCAGCAAATCACCTTGGCCGGGATCAAGGTCGTGGCGCTGCGCGTCTCCTTTACCGGCGATCTGGGGTGGGAACTGCATTGCCGCGCCGAGCACCAACAGCGACTTTATAGCGCCTTGTTGGAGGCCGGGCGGGCGGTTGGCGCAGGCCCTGTGGGTTCCCGCGCGCTGATGTCACTGCGGGTTGAAAAGGGGTACGGGTCCTGGGGCCGCGAATATTCGCCCGAGTACTGGCCGCAGGAGGTCGGGCTGGACCGGCTGATCAAGCTCGATAAGGAGTTCCTGAATAAAGCCGCCTATATGGCGCTGAAGGACAACACCCCGCGCGAGCATCTGTCGATCATTGAAGTGCTAGATGTGCAAGACGCCGATGCCAGCGGGGGGGAGCCGATTTTTCTGCCCGACGGCACACCCGTGGGCCGGGTCAGCTCTGGCACCTATGGCTATAGCGTGGTCAAATCATTGGCGCTTGGATTCCTTAAAGGGGTGGTCCCGGGCGCAGAGGTGGACGTGATGATCCTTGGCCGCCCGCATCGCGGGGTCGTATTGGCCGAGCCGCCCTTTGATCCGGGCGGCGACAAATTACGCGCTTGATGCGGGGCTGCTAGCGTTCGGGGATCAACCCGCGCGGGCTGAACCTTAGCACCAGAAGCAGCACGAGCCCCATGGTTAGCAACCGCATATGCGCCGCCGAATCCAGCAGATGCTCCTTCAGCGCCGACCCGTCCGCCATCCCGGCCGTGATGACGTTCATCAGCGCCAGCCCCATGGGTTCGACCTGCACCCAGAGAAACCAGACGAGGAACCCGCCCAGCACGGCGCCGAAATTATTGCCGGAGCCGCCAACAATCACCATCACCCAGATCAGGAA
>CALHHY010000098.1 GCA_938030665.1 uncultured Litoreibacter sp.
CCCTTCCTTGCCCGTCACCCATCCAATCGCGAAAGAGCCTACAAGCAGCACAATCGATCCGTTCAGCATGATCTCTCGCATAAGCGCGCCGTCCATGCTGCGACTGTCCCCACCGCTGCGCGAAATCAGCCAAAGAGCCGAGACAATCGCGGGCGCTTCCATGGCAGCTGCCACGGCCACCATATACCCCTCAAAACCGATGCCTTGCGCCTCCAGGATTGAGCTGCCCGCCACGAATGTCACAATCGAGATGGAGCCGTAATGCGCCGCCACCGCCGCCGCATCCAGCGCCGACATCCGCGTCATCGCCCGCAGCATCCCAAAGGCGATCAAGGGCAGCAGGGCCGACAGGATGACGCCCGCCAGAAGGGAGGCCAAAAGCCGCGCATCCACCCCATGCGACGCGATGCTGGCCCCGCCTTTGAAGCCGATGGCAAAGAGCAGATAAAGCGACATGCCCTTGGCCACGGCCTCGGGAAAACTCAGGTCCGATCGCGCAAGTGCCGCTGCCACGCCCAAGGCGAAACACAAGATGATCGGCGACAAAAGGTTGGTCGCCGCCAGTGACAGGATCATCTCCAAGACAACATCTCCGCAATAATGTGGACGTGTGTCATCACGTAGAAGCCCGCCCCCTGCTTGGCAACAGCCCCCTCATCATTGCTTCAAAAATATTCGGCCTTTTGTATCAAGCGCACCAAGCAAAGTGAATCCCTGTCAGCTATCGTTTGTCCATGTTGGACAAGAGTATCAACGGGGCGCTGCTGGCACTTCGCAAGCAGATCATCCGGGGAAAGCAGGACGGGCTGGAGCATGTGGAAGCGCTGCTCACCATGCGCGGGGTCCATATGCGTGCTGTGCTGCCCGCTAAGCGCGCTTGTGCAGCTGGGAGGGGGCATTCTCGCGCTTGGATACTGGATGCGCTCAGAGACGGACCAAAGCGGCGTAGAGATATCGTCAGGCACGTAGCGTCTCAGAGGGATGATATCCCGCATGAGATCGCTTACAGGCGGGTAGACCAGTGCTTGTGGAAGATGCGCAAGACCGGTCTGGTGCGTCGTGAGGATGGGGTGTGGAAGCTGGTCCCGTAGGTCTAAGGCCGGTACTCCTCTGGTCTTGTGAACAGCACATTGCCGTCGCCATCAATTGCATTCTCTGGCAGCAGGCACCTTGCCATATGCTCTTCTTTGATCTGGCCCCGTTTGTTTGCTGCGGCCCAAAGCTCTTTGCTGTGCCTCCTAAATGGCGGTGCAATCACCTTAATTTGCTTGTCTCCTATTGTGTTTCGCAACAAGCGTACTGGACCCAAAAGATCAGAGTGATTTGTGACAAGAAATGCTTGGTCAAATCTGTCCAGATGAGCATCATTTATAAGGTGCATGGCAATGTTGACATCAGACTCCTTCTCCTCTCGGGCGTTGTAATTGGTCCGGCAATTTTTGCAGAAACAAGTCTTAGGCTTAAACTGCCCCTCAATTATCTCCGCTCCGGCATGCTCTAGGGCGGCAACGTAATTCTTGTGCCTTGCCAACTTGGGGGCGTTCCAAATCGGGTAGGCCCTAAAGAATTTCACCGCGTCAATCGTGTGAACGTTTGGGTCTGTAAATTCCCTCATCAAGCTGACAAGGTTGAGCCACTTCAAATGTGATCTGGCTCCGCGAACTGCGCGGTTCGCATCCTCAATTGCGTGGTAACCGTTGAATCCATCAATGTAGCATTAGATACGGGGCAAAACTGACACCTCTGAAAAGAAAATGCCGTGAGCATTTTCATGCCCACGGCTGGCGACAGATCAAGTCTGCCGGGATGCAATAACCCGCATATGAGTCACAGCTTGAGTCGTGTTCAGCCGCTCGCTGCCAATACCCCTTCCACTGGCGCGATACAGGCGCATCCATCGCGTTCGACACGACCAGCTTAGCCAGCGTACCGTTGTCGGTGCGGCGGTTATCCTCCAGCCACGCGGCGTGGTTTGCGTATTGGTGAAGGTACTGCGGGCCAACGCCGTGGTGTTGACCTTCCACCATGCGGCGCAAGCGGGAGAAGTAGCTTTCCACCATATTGGTGTGCTTGCCGTGGTCGCTGTAAATCTCGGAGTGGTTCACGCGGTCAACGTGATAGCCCATGTGCAGTTCGTCCCAATGGCTCGCCTCGTCGGCTGACATGGTGGACAGGCGCGACACGTTCTCATTTGCCAGTGCTACGCCTTCCGCCTCAGACATGCCGACGAATGGCAGGGTGCGGCCCTCGCGCTCGCGCATGGCGATCACAACGCGGCGCTTGCCGGTCTGGTGGCGCTTCAAGCGGCGGTCCTTGCGGTCCCTCTTGGCGTTCTCTGGGCGGATGTGACCGCCAAAATATGCGCCGCCGATTTCAATGTGGCCGTCTAGAACTTCGCCAGTGTGAACCTCTTGCGCCATGGCCTCGCGCAGCTTGTGCGACAGAACGAACGCCGTTTTGTATTGGCAGTCCAGATCACGGCTAAGCTGCACCATGGACACGCCCTTAGACGCGTTCACGATGATGCAGATCGCGGCCAGTAGGTCCACAAAGTCCATCTTGCGGCTGGCGAAGATCGTGCCAGAAGTGACGCTGAACTGGTGGTGGCAGTTTTTGCATTTGAACTTTCCGCGCTTGGTGATCTTGTAGGCTTCCTCATGTGAGCAAACGGGGCAAACCGGCTCGCCACCGTCTCCGGCCAACGCATCTCGCAGAAAGTCTGATGGGCCGCATCTTCACCAGCCTTGTAAATCTTGCGAAGGCTAAGGGTGCGCGAAGCTGCTGAGAGAAGGAAGTGTTGTGCCATTTTCTACTATATTCGTCGATTACATATCGAATATAGTAAGATGGCATACTATTTACAATAGGCTACATATCAAAAATAGTATTATTTTATCGGAGGCGATATGCCCGCGCAGACAGAATGGGAAACAAAGGCCGCAAACCTTCTCAAAGCAGAGCTAAAACGGCAGGGGGTGACTTACGCTCAACTTGTTGAAAAGCTGGACGCCATTGGGATCAGTGAGAAAGAGGCGAACGTCGCTAACAAGCTGTCTCGTGGCAAGTTTTCAGCGGCGTTTATGTTGGCATGTTTAGAAAGCCTTGGTCTGGAGCATATGCGTATTTAGCGTATGTAATCGTCGCTATCTGATTCTGTTCTTGGCTAGCTTGGGATTGGTTTTCATACCTAACCGAACACCGCATCCGCGCAGAGAAGACTGCCGAATACCACGATAGTTACGCCGAAGATGCAATTGATGAGGAATGTCGCCTCCTCCAAATGCCATCCCTGCGGGACTGTATTCATGAGCAAATAGAAGCCGCCCGTGATCATGAGCGCTCCGAGCAAGACTTGGATGCTCAGCAGACCATGGCGCAATTTACACGATTGATGGGGTGGACTGCTGTTGCAGGCCTTGTCTTGGGCGGCGTGTCCATCGTTGTGATCTACCGCACTCTGCGTGAGATGGTCACGACGAACCAAATCATGCAAGATCAGCAAAGGCCTTGGCTTCAGTTTGAGGCCAACACAGGTGGAGCTATCTCCACCGGGACGGCCGAAATTTTCATTTACCTTATAAACCGAGGAACCTCGCCCGCGCGTGATGTGGAGGTCAACGTGCACCAAGGAGAGGGGGTGTTCACGCATCTTGAGAGTTCTGGACAAAGCATCAGCTTGGCTAGCGTGGTGTTCCCTAATGATCCAGCGCTAGGTATGCGCCACTTCTTGAGGGTTAATGGGAGTGGACCATGGTTCATCTCGTGTTCCGCGAGGTATAGTCTTCCCAGCGGGCGCATTGGCTTCACGTTCACCCACTTCAACGCTAGCCGAAATGGAAAGATTGTGGAAATCAAGGAGGCCCCCGGGGGCCAGACCACATAGCGCGGTCAGCACTAATACCTTAATCACCCCTCAGCCCTCCGGCCTTGGTGCGTTTGATACATAAGGCCGAAAATATTCCGGGGAGCCGCGCCAGCGGCGGGGGCAGCGCCCCCAATCACGGCGCGCCCGGAAAACCAATGTCGGTCCCGGTTGCCAGGCAGTTCGAAATGCGCGGATGGCCTGTAAGCCGGATTCTGTTCGGGGTGTCGCCACCCTTCAAGGATCATTCATCTCAAACCCCGGTTGCCCGAGGCTCTCTAGCCGCCAACCCGGACCGTCTCGGGCCGAAACAGCCCTGTGGTTGCCCACGCGAGGTCCCTATTTGGCGTTGCTCCCGGTGGGGCTTGCCATGCCGGGTCTGTTGCCAGCCCCGCGGTGCGCTCTTACCGCACCGTTTCACCCTCACCCCTGCCACGCGGGCAAAGGCAGTCTGTTTTCTGTGGCGCTTTCCCTGGGGTTGCCCCCGCCGGGCGTTACCCGGCACCGTCGTTTCATGGAGTCCGGACTTTCCTCCACATCCCAGCCTGCCGAAACAGGGCCGTGATGCAGCGACCCTCCAGCCATCCGCGCGAACCAGTCTCTAGGCGGTCAACCCATGCCGGTCAACGGGGAAGCGGGCCGCAAGCCCTGCCGCAATCCGGGCATCCGTTGCGTCCAACGGCCCCTCGAAACCGGGCCGGAACCGTAGTCGGAAGGCGGCGAGCAGTACCTTTGACGGTACGTCGGCGCGGTAGCCAAAGGCGCGCAGGTTGTCCTGAAATGCGGGGATTGAGCCGTCACACGCCTTCGGCCAGATCGCCAGACCCTGCCGCGCGAGCCGCTGCCAGTCGAACCGCTTTCCAGGGTCGATCTTGCGCCCCGGTGCCAGGTCGGAATGGGCGATCACGCGCTCCGGCGGGATATTCCAGCGCGCCATGATCTGGGGAATGAGGACCTCAAGCGCGTCCATCAACTGGTTGGAAAACGGCGAAAAACCGTCATTGGCCAGCTCAATCCCGATGGAGCGGGAATTGACATCGACCACGTCCCCCCAAGCCCCTGCCCCCGCATGCCAGGCGCGCGCTTGCTCAGGCACCAGCGACATCACGCGGCCGTCTTCCGCAATCAGGTAATGGGCGGAAACCTCATTCTCGGGGTTGCACAAGGTCCGGCACGCCGCCTCGGCAGAGGTCATGGCCGTGTAGTGCAGCACGATGATGTCAGGCCGCGCGCCGCCCTTACGCTCCCCGAAATTGGGGGAGGGATGCGTCAGCCCCGCCACATGCTAGCCGCGCACGATCTGGCGGTATTTCGCGGGGTTCCAGTTGCAGGCATAGCCGTCGCCATCAGGGTCGATCTTCAGCTTGTCGCGCTCAGGCCCCCCGGCCTGCAAAAACGCGTCCTGCGCCTGATCATCAGAGGCATAGCGGCTGCAATTTTCTGCCAGACGCTGCGCCCCGAAAAGGGAGCGTGAATAGACCTTTTGCCCAACGGGGTGTCTGACCTGCAGCGCGAACTCGATCGGGGTCGGCGTCGTGTCGCCGGGTCGGCGCGGCACGGCGGTCGGGGCGATCACCTCGTATTGTGCCGATTGCTGCGCGCGCCGTTGCGCGTCCGAGGTGATGGACTGGCGGGACGCGACCGCGTCAAAATCCTGCTCATCCGAGATACCTGCATTATTCGCCTGTACGACGGGCACTGCAGGTGCCGCAGCTGCAGGACCTGTCTGCGGTCGGATCGCCGCAAGCGCGTCGGCTGCCGTCTGCTCCGCCGGGCTCAGCGGGGCCGCGCTTTGGGAGGCCGCAGCGGTTTGCGGCAAAGCCGGCGGAGTGATGGGTTGCGGCACTTGGTTGCCCTGCGCCAGCTGCCGGTCACGCGCCGCACGATCCGCCAAGTAGCGGTCGTAGCTTTCAAACCCTACGCCAGCCGCGCTGTCGGGGATGTTCGGGGCGCAAGCCGCAAGGCCGGCCAGGCCGGCGGCGGCAATCAAGGATGTCAGTATTCGCATCGGTCGGGCCTCACATGTCGCTCATGGGCGCTCTGCTGGCGCCGTTACCGTGTTCTTACCACCATTTTGCGGGTTTTGCTACAAAACCGGCGGCCTGCTCCAACACATATGCGTGGTTCAAAAGATCGGCTTCCTCCCACGGACGGCCAATCAGCTGAAGCCCAAGCGGCAGCCCCTGTTTGTCAAGCCCTGCCGGCACCGCGATCCCCGGCAAACCGGCCAGGTTCACAGTCACCGTGAAGACGTCATTGAGATACATCTGCACCGGATCGGCATCTTTCATTTCCCCAAGCCCAAAAGCGGCTGAGGGGGTCGCGGGCGTCAGGATCGCGTCGACGCCTTGCGCAAACACATCCTCGAAGTCCTTCTTGATCAGCGTGCGGACCTTGCGGGCGCGGTTGTAATAGGCGTCGTAAAAACCCGCGCTCAGCACGTAGGTGCCGATCATCACGCGGCGCTGCACTTCCGGCCCGAAGCCTTCGGCACGGGTCTTCTCGTACATCTCGGTGATGCCGTCGCCTTGGGCCAGCCCGGCACGGTGGCCGAAACGCACGCCGTCATAGCGGGCCAGGTTCGACGAGGCTTCCGCCGGGGCGACCACGTAATAGGCGGGCAGCGCGTATTTCGTGTGGGGCAGCGAGATATCGACCACCTCGGCGCCGGCATCCTTCATCATCGCGATGCCGTCCTGCCACAGATCCTCGATCTCCTGCGGCATGCCGTCGAGCCGGTATTCCTTCGGAATGCCGATCTTCTTGCCCCGAATATCGCCGGTCAAAGCGGCCTCGAAATTCGGCACGGCCAGCTCGGCGCTGGTGCTGTCTTTCGGGTCATGGCCTGACATGGCCTCCAGCATGATCGCGGCGTCGCGCACAGTTTTGGTCATCGGCCCCGCCTGATCCAGGGAGGAGGCGAAGGCCACCACACCCCAGCGCGAACACCGCCCATAGGTGGGTTTCAACCCGGTAATGCCCGTAAAGGCTGCCGGCTGACGGATGGAGCCGCCCGTATCGGTGCCCGTTGCTGCCAAACACAGGTCAGCTGCCACCGCCGCCGAAGACCCACCGGACGAGCCGCCCGGCGTCAGCTGCCGGTCATCGACCTTCCACGGGTTGACCACATCGCCGTAGCACGAGGTCTCATTGGATGACCCCATGGCAAACTGGTCCATGTTCAGCTTGCCCAACATCACAGCGCCCGCGTCCCACAGCTGCTGGGTGATGGTGCTTTCATATTCGGGCCGGAACCCTTCAAGGATGCGCGACGCCGCTTGCGAGGCCACGCCCTTGGTGCAGAACAAATCCTTTATGCCCAGAGGGACGCCGCACATATCAGGCGCGTCACCCGCCTTGATGCGGGCATCTGCGGCCGCGGCCTGCGTCATGGCAATCTCGGGCGTGTCATGCACAAAGGCGTTGAGCGGTTTCGCGACCTCGATCTCCGACAGGCAATCCTTAGTGATCTCGGTCGCGGTGAAGTCGCCCTTGCGCATCCCGTCGCGCGCATCGGCAATGGTCAGTTTCGAAAGATCGCCCATTATTCCACCACCTTCGGCACGGCAAAGAAGCCCTCGCGCGCGTCGGGGGCATTTTTCAAAACGGCCTCCTGCTGATTGCCATCGGTCACCACATCCTCGCGCCGTTTCAGCCGCTGCGGGGTCACGGAGGTCATCGGCTCGACGCCATCGACATCCACCTCGTTCAGCTGCTCCATAAAGGCCAGGATCCCGTTCAGCTCATCCGCCAGCTTTGGCAGGTCCTCTTCGGGGACGGCTATGCGGGCAAGCTTTGCCACGCGGCCGGCGGTATTCGTGTCAATGGACATGGATGCGCTCCGTTAAATTCAGTGCCCCGTTTACCCAAGCCCCTGCCCCGCTTCAAGCGCAACTAGGGCCTGGGTGCAGGCGATCGCGTGTCGCCACCGGGCGGTATGCCCAGCGGCCAGTTCTCGCCATCTGCTGCAGGTTATACCTAGAAGTGAAACAGATCGCGCTGCATCGCATAGGCGTGCAGCAGGTGATCCTTTTGCCGCCCGTTCCGGGGCAGCCCGATATCCGCCCGCAGGTGGTCGGGCAAGAGGTCAAGATCGGGGTGATCCAGCCTGGCCAGATCACCCGTGGTATCGGGCGGCCGCGTGCGCTTGACCAGCTTGCCCATCAGGGCCAGCAGAACGGCCCGCAACCCGTGGTTTGCAATCAGGTCATCAAGGATGTCGGCCGGGTTTTGTCCCGGCTTGAGGGGGAGTGCATTCATGGTCTTTCCAGGCCGCGTAAACGGACCTGTCCTCTTTGAGATGTGGAGCGACCCCTGCGCGCACGCAAATAGATGCAATGCGGGCGTCAGGGTCTGATTTCAGTTGGTTTGGAAAGGTTGGCCCTCAGGCCAGAAGCGAAACGGAGGTTAGGTCCGGGACCATTTCGGCGCGCCAAAGCGCTCCGGTTCATAGGCCGCAGTGCCAAACCCTGGATAGCGATACAGGTCAAATGTCATCATGTTACGCCTCCCCAGAGTCAGTGTTTCGCGTGTCACCTGGATACAGTGCCGGGCGATTCGGTCAAACGGGCTGACCCTGGGTAAGCGGTTTTGTGCCATTGTGGCAACAGTGTGGCGCCCCTAGCCCCGCTTTGCCTCGAAGAAATCGCGCAGCAGATAGGCCGCTTCCATCTCGCAAATACCGTCATAGATCTCCGGCTTGTGATGGGCCTGGGGTTGCGACAGGACCCGCGCGCCGTGCATCACCCCGCCCGATTTCGGGTCATGCGCCCCGTAATAAAGCCGGGCAATCCGCGCCTGCCCGATGAGCCCCGCACACATCGCGCAGGGCTCCAACGTCACATAGAGGGAGCAGCCTACAAGACGCTCCGACCCCAGCCTCTTACATGCGTCACGAATGGCCAGAACCTCCGCATGGGCGGAGGGGTCGTGATCCGCCATCACCCGGTTGCCGGCCCGCGCCAGCACGGTGCCGTCAGGGCCAAGGACCACCGCACCCACGGGCACCTCCCCGCGCGCTGCGGCTGCACGCGCCTCTTCCAGCGCCAATCCCATATGCGAGGTGAACTCCATCCGCTTTCCTAATCATATCAACGGCTTGTGCTCAAGGCTTTCCTTTACCTGCGCAACCGGCTAAACGGCTGATATGACAAAAGAAACCCCTCCCGGCGACCGGATCGCCAAAGTTCTGGCGCGCGCAGGTGTCGCCTCCCGTCGCGGCGCGGAGACGTTAATCGACGAGGGGCGCATCGCGGTCAATGGCAAGGTGATCGACAGCCCGGCGCTGAATGTCACCGCTGCGGACACGATCACCTTCGACGGCAAACAGATTGCCGAGCCTGAGCAACCCCGGCTGTGGCTGTACAACAAGCCCCTCGGCCTTGTGACGACGGAGAAGGACGAGAAAGGCCGCGATACGGTTTTCGGCGCCCTGCCCGCCAATATGCCGCGCGTGGTCAGCGTGGGGCGGCTTGATATCAACTCCGAAGGGTTGCTGCTGTTGACAAATGACGGCGCGATCAAGCGTCAGCTGGAGCTACCCGCCACCGGCTGGCTGCGCCGCTACCGGGTGCGCGTCAATGGCAGGCCGCAGGATGCGACGCTTGAGCCGTTGCGCAAAGGCGTGACGTCGGAGGGGGAGCATTTTCAACCGATGGAAATCACTCTGGACCGCCAGCAAGGCGCCAATGCCTGGCTGACCGTCGGCCTGCGCGAGGGCAAGAACCGCGAGATCCGGCGTGCCATGGCTGAGGTAGGCCTGAAGGTGAACCGTCTGATCCGTGTCAGTTACGGCCCGTTCCGGCTGAACGAGCTGAAGCCCGGCGAGGTCGAAGAGGTGAAAGCCCGCGTGCTGCGCGACCAGCTGGGCATCGCGCCTGAAGACCCGAAACCGCGCCCAAAAAAGCGCCCGCCCCAGAAGCCACGTCGAAATCTGAGGCCGAAACGGTAATTGGAACCTTGCCCAATCTGCCGCGTCCTATAAGCAAGAGGCTACAACTTTTGACATAGGGGGCCGCCACAATGGGCGAATTTCTGGCGTTCGACAATCTCTTCACCCTTGAGAACCTGGGCAATCTTTTGATGCTTTGCTTCCTGCAGGCGGTTCTGGGGTTCGACAATCTTCTCTACATCTCTATCGAAAGCCAGCGGGCCCCCGTCGCCCAGCAAAGGGCCGTGCGTTTCTGGGGCATCATCATCGCTGTGGCGCTGCGGGTCATTCTGCTATTCGTGATGGTCAGCCTGCTGGGCACTCTGACGGAGCCGTTTTTCATCTTCAACTGGGAAGGTATCATCACCGGCGGAGTCAACTTTGCCACATGCGTGTTTATCTTTGGCGGCATCTTCATCATGTACACCGCCTTCAAGGAGATCGGGCACCTGCTTTCGGTTCAGCATCTGGAGCATGACGTGGAGGCCAAATCAGGCAAGTCAGCCGCCAAAGTGGTGATGTTGATCGTGTTCATGAACCTCATTTTCTCCTTCGACTCGGTCCTGTCCGCCATCGCCATCACCGAAGTGTTCCCGGTCCTTGCCGTCGCCATCCTGTTGTCGGGGCTGGCTATGCTGGTGCTGGCCGACGGCGTGACGGCCTTCCTGCAGAAAAACCGGATGTATGAAGTTCTGGGCCTCTTTATCCTGCTGATCGTGGGCGTGGTGCTGTTGGGCGAAGCTGGTGTTGCGGCGTCCCACGCCGCGCATGACGACGCGCTGGCGATCCATATTTTCGGCTACCCGCTGATCCCGATGTCCAAGACGACCTTCTACTTCTCGGTAATCGTGCTGTTTGCGGTTGAAATCATCCAATCCGGCTATGCCCGCAAGCTAGAGGCGGAGCGCGCGGCCACGCAAAATGCAGGCCATCACTGAGGCAGGAATTGGTAACCGGCGGCGTGCTTCCCTATATTGGGGGCAAGCAAGTGGGTGGGGAGAGGCAAATGTCCTTCGGCGCAATACAGAAAATGGCCTATGGGGTGCTTTTGGCGCTGGTTTTTCTGGCCTCAATAGGGGCGGTCTGATGGCGCAGCGATATGGCGGTGCCTATAGTCCTGATGGGTCGGGCGACGGCGAAGACGTTAAAAAGAAGGGGGCCCTGCGCCATGCGACCCCGCAAAAGGGCCGCTCCCGCGCGATTTTTCTGGGCGTTGCCGCCGTACCGCTGCTGCTGACCGCGTTCGGCAAAGGTCCGACGGGGCTGGCTTTTCACCTCATTGCCTTCGCAGCGCTGGCGTTGGCCGCTTGGCTAACGCGGGAAGGTCTGGAGGCCGAGGAGGCCTATAACGCCCGCACCATTTCCCGACGCCCGGCGATTCCGCGCAAACTGTTCGGCGCGGTGCTGACGGGCGCGGGTGTGGGGCTTGCAACCTTTGACGGCGGGCTGATCAACGGCATCCTTTACGGGCTGATTGCCACCGGGCTTCATCTGACGGCTTTCGGGTTTGACCCAATGAAAAACAAGGTTGCCGAAGGCGTGGATGATTTCCAGAACGACCGCGTCGCCAAGGCCGTGGACGGGGCGGAAGCCCTTTTGACAAACATGCAGCAACTGGCCACTGAATCGCGTGACCGGGTGCTGATGGCGCGCGTGGAGGGGTTCCGCACCACCGCGCGGGAGATGTTTCGCACCATTGAAAACGACCCGCGCGATCTGGCCTCCGCCCGGCGCTATCTGGGCGTCTACCTGCAAGGCGCGCGCGACGCGACCAAGCAATATGTCGACCTGACGCGGCGCGCGGACAACACCGAGGCCAAACAGAACTACATGGCCCTGCTGGATGATCTTGAGGCCAATTTCACGGCCAAGACCCAGAAGTTACTGACCAATAACAAGGACGCGCTCAGCGTCGAAATCGACGTGCTGCGCGACCGGTTGCAGCGCGAAGGCATCACCCCCCGCTAGGAGGAACCAAATGACCGAGACCGTCCGCGAAAAGGCCCAAGCCTCGCAAGCCATTCTAGACAAGGTTGCCGCCGTCGAGCTGCCCGAACCCACGATGGAGCTGGTGCCGCTTGACAAGGCGCAGCCACCCGTCGCCGCCGAGATCCGCAAACGGATGAACGAGATCGACATGACGGATACGAACTCCATCGTGTCCTTCGGCTCCAACGCGCAGGCCGGGCTTCAGGAAATCAGCCAATCCATGCTGGCCGATGTGAAGAACAAGGATGTGGGGCCTGCGGGCAATTCGCTGCGTGACATCGTCAGCACGATCCGCGGTTTTTCGGTCTCTGAGCTGAACCCCAACCGCAAGCTGTCATGGTGGGAAAAGCTGATCGGCCGAGCCAAACCCGCCGCGATGTTCATGGCGAAATATGAGGATGTGCAGGGCCAGATCGACAAGATCACCGGCGACCTGCTGGAGCATGAGCACACGTTGCTCAAAGACATAAAATCGCTCGACATCCTCTACGAACGGACGCTGGAATTCTATGACGAGCTGGCGCTCTATATCACCGCCGGCGAGGAAAAAGTGGCCGAGCTGGACGCCAATGACATCCCAGCCAAAGAGGCCGAGGTTGCCGCAGCCCCTGAAGACGCGCAGGTCATGAAGGCGCAGGAGCTGCGCGACCTGCGCGCGGCCCGCGACGATCTGGAACGCCGGGTCCATGACATGAAGCTGACGCGCCAGGTCACCATGCAGTCCCTGCCCTCCATCCGGCTCGTGCAGGAAAATGACAAGTCGTTGGTGACCAAGATCAACTCCACCCTCGTCAACACCGTGCCGCTGTGGGAAACGCAACTGGCCCAGGCCCTGACGATCCAGCGCTCGGCGGAGGCCGCCGCGGCAGTGAAAGACGCCAACGACCTGACCAACGAGCTGCTGAAATCCAACGCCAAGAACCTGCGGATGGCCAACAAATCCATTCGGGAGGAGATGGAGCGCGGCGTGTTCGACATCGACGCCGTGCAGCAGGCCAATGACGATTTGGTCGCCACCATCAACGAGTCGTTGCAGATCGCCGACGAGGGCAAGCGCAAGCGCGCCGAAGCAGAAGAGAAGCTGCAGGTGATGGAGGTCGAGCTGCGCGACACGCTGGCCTCTGCCTCTGCGCGCGGCACGGGCCAGGGTGCCGCAATCGGCGAAAGCGCCAGCTGAACCATGTGGCGCGGGGTCCGGCATCTAGGTCTTGTCACGGCAGGCGCGCTTGCGCTTGCCGGATGCGATCCCCTGGCCACCAGTCCCCGGCCTGAGGCGCGCGGCAGCCTGCCCGCGCCGGTCGCGGTGCCAGAACGTCCTCAACCGTCAGCGCGCAGTGTCGAGCTGGCCGAATATTACCGCGCCGTGCAGGCAAACCTTCTGACTCAGGGGCTTTTGCGCAAAGATGGCGGCGGGCCGGACACGCCTTTCTCTCAACGCGATCTGGTGGAGAATTTCATCCAGACGGCACTGATCGGCGAGTTCACCTTTGCCAATGGCAGATTTGTCGACACCTCAAGCGAGCAGGGCCTGCGCCGCTGGCGTAAGCCCATCCGGCTTGGTCTTGATTTCGGCGACAGCGTCACTGACATGGCCCGCGCTGACACAACGGCCACGGTCACGCGCTATCTGGCCCGCCTTAGCCGCATCACCGATCATCCGATCACGCTGGCGCGGGAGAACCCGAATTTTCTGGTTGCTGTCCTGACAATCGATGAGATTGAAAGTTACGGCCCCGATTTGCGCGCATTCAACCCCGATATCTCCCCCGAATTCAGCGCCCAGATTCTCACCCTGGACCGGCTGACGGATTGCATTGTCTACACGTTCGAGGATGACGATCCGCGCTACGAGACCAAAGGCGCCGTTTCCATTATCCGCGCGGAGCACCCGAAGCTGCTGCGCGACAAATGCCTGCATGAGGAAATCGCGCAAGGGTTGGGCCTGACCAATGACAGCCCCGCCGCACGCCCCTCGATCTTCAATGATGACGACGAGTTCGCGCTGCTGACGCGCCATGACGAGCTGCTGTTGCAAATGCTTTACGACGCCCGCCTGACCCCAGGCATGCGCCCCGACGCCGCCCGCCCCGTTTTGGAGGTCATCGCCTCCGAACTTCTGGGCGGCGAAAGCTAACCCCTATCCAACCCACGCGAGGACATTATGGGCATTCTTGATTTTCTGACTGGCGAGTTCATCGACGTTATCCACTGGACCGACGACACCCGCGACACGATGGTCTGGCGGTTCGAGCGGGAGGGCCATGCCATCAAATACGGCGCCAAGCTGACCGTACGCGAAGGTCAGGCCGCCGTGTTTGTGCATGAGGGGCAGCTGGCTGACGTGTTCACGCCCGGTCTTTACATGCTTGAGACCAACAACATGCCGATCATGACCACGCTGCAACATTGGGATCACGGCTTCCAGAGCCCGTTCAAGTCGGAGATTTATTTCGTCAACACCACCCGGTTCAACGACCTGAAATGGGGTACGAAAAACCCGATCATGCTGCGCGACCCAGAATTTGGCCCCCTGCGGCTGCGCGCCTTTGGCACCTATTCGACCCGCGTCAGCGACCCAGCCAAATTCCTGACGGAGATCGTGGGCACTGATGGCGAATTCACGATGGACGAGATCAGCTACCAGATCCGCAATATCATCGTGCAGGAATTCTCCCGCGTGATTGCGGCCTCGGGCATCCCGGCGCTGGATATGGCCGCGAATACGGGCGATCTGGGCAAGCTCATCGCGTCCGCCATCACCCCGATCGTCGCCGAATACGGGCTGACCATCCCGGAATTCTACATCGAAAACATCTCCCTCCCCCCCGCGGTGGAGGAGGCGTTGGACAAGCGTTCCTCCATGGGGATTGCAGGCGATCTGGGTAAGTTCACGCAATATTCTGCGGCTGAGGCCATGACCGCCGCCGCCCGCAACCCGTCAGGTGGCGGAGGCATGGGCGCGGGTCTGGGCGCCGGGATGGGAATGGCTATGGCCACGCAAATGGCCAACCAGATGCAGCAAGGTCCCTGGGGCGCCGCACCTGCTGCCGCCCCCGCTTCTACCCCGCCGCCACCGCCACCCGTGGAACATGTCTGGCATATTGCCGAGGGCGGGCAGACGACGGGGCCGTTTTCCAAAGCCGCAATGGGCCGGATGGCCAGCGAGGGGAAGCTCACCCGCGATACCCATGTCTGGACCCCAGGCCAGGACGGGTGGAAAACAGCGGATGAGGTGGTTGAGCTGGCCCAGCTCTTCACGATATTGCCCCCGCCACCGCCCGGCAGCTGATCCGGGCGCAAGGATGCCCGTCGCCGCCCGCTTTTTGACGCCGCTGGCCGCCGTGCTTCCCGCGCGGCGCGCAGCCCTGAAATGGCTGCATTGGGGGATCATCCCGTTCTTTGTGTGGTTCATCTTCGCCGACCCGGACGCGCTGCGCCGTATGGGGCCGGCGGTGTTCCAATTCCACTCCGTCATGGGGCTGATCTTCGTGACGCTTTCGTTGATCTGGACAGGGATGTATCTGCACCGCGGCCTGGCCTCTCGCCCCGGCCCTAAACTACCGCCCTGGGGCCGGATGCTGCACCGTGTCCTGCATCACAGTCTCGTCTGGGGCCTGTTTCTGGTCGCCTTTGGGGGATTTCTGCTGGGGCTGACCTCGCAGGTGCTGCTGAAGGCGGGCGGCGTGCTGCCAATTGCGCCGCCTATGGGGCTACCAGCGGCCAACCATCTGATGGGTCTCGCCCATAGTTACCAATTCTACGCGCTTGCGGGGCTTGTGGTCGTCCATGCCCTGTTCCACATCTGGCGCCATACTATCTTGCGGGACAACGCCATCCGCATCATGGCCCCCAAAGCATTGCACAGGTTTCTCTGACCCATGGCCCTCCTCGCTGAAGAACACCGCTTTCCTTGCGATAACTGCGGCTCGGACATGGCGTTCGATCCCGGCGCGCATCAGCTGCTTTGCCCGCATTGCGGCAATAGCGAGCCGGTTAGCGAGGGGCGCGCCACCAGCATCCGGGAGCTTGATTTCAACACCGCCATCCGCGGCGCGCTGGCCGAGGCGGAGATGGAGGAAACCCGCGTCACCCAATGCCCCAATTGCGCGGCGCAGGTGGAATTTGACGCAGATGTCCATGCCACTGAGTGCCCGTTCTGCGCGACGCCCGTAGTGGCCGATACCGGCACGCATCGCCACATCAAGCCGCGCGGGGTGGTACCTTTCCACTTGGACGAGCGTCAGGCGCGCAAAGCCATGACCGACTGGCTGGGCGGGCTGTGGTTCGCGCCGAACGGGTTGAAGGAGTACGCCCGCAAAGGGCGCAAGCTCGACGGCATTTACGTGCCTTACTGGACCTATGACGCGGCCACCCGCACCCGCTATACCGGGCAGCGCGGCATTGATTATCATGAACGCCGCACGGTCATGCGCGACGGCAAGAAGCACACGGTGATGGTCACCAAGACGCGCTGGCACCCCGCCTCTGGCCGGGTCGCGCGGGATTTCGACGATGTGCTGGTTCTTGCCTCCACCTCGCTGCCCAAAAGCTACACGGACGCGCTGCAGCCCTGGGACCTGTCGCATCTCAGCCCCTACACACCCGAATATCTGGCGGGTTTCCGGGCGGAGGCCTATACCGTGTCGCTCGATGACGGGTTTGGCGAGGCGCGCGAGATCATGGACCGCCGCATCACCCGCGACATCCGCTTTGACATCGGCGGCGACCGGCAGCGCATTCACAGCGCGGACACGCAGGTGTCGGATGTAACGTTCAAACACGTCTTGCTCCCCGTTTGGATGGCGGCATACAAGTACCGTGGTCGCACGTTCCGCTTCGTGGTGAACGGGCAAACTGGTGCAGTCCGGGGGGAGCGACCCTTCTCGGCCATAAAGATCGCGATTGCGGTCATCATCGGGCTGCTGATCGCGGCGGCCATCGGATACGGAATGGCGTTACAAAATGATACTGTGCTGCGGTGAAGCCCTGATCGACATGCTGCCTCGCGAAACCCGCGACGGGGAGCCCGCCTTCGCCCCCTTTCCCGGCGGCGCCGTCTTCAACACCGCCATCGCCCTTGGCCGGCTGGAGGCAGGCCCTGGCTTTTTCTGCGGCCTGTCGAACGATCTGTTTGGCCAGATGCTGGTGGATACGCTGAAAGCTTCCAACGTCTCAACCGATCTCGCCCCGCGCCCCGACAAGCCCACGACGCTGGCCTTTGTGAAGCTCGATGATGGCCACGCGACCTACACGTTCTACGACGAGAACACGGCCCTGACCTCGCTGCGCAGGAGCGACCTACCGGACCTAACCGCGGACGTAGACGCGATGTTTTTCGGCGGCATCTCCCTTGCCGAAGGGCCAAGCGCGGAGGCGTTTGAGGCCTTCATGATCCGCGAGGCCACCGCCCGCGTCACGATGATCGATCCCAATATCCGCCCCAGCTTTATCAAGGACCGCGACGCCTATGTGACCCGCGTCCGGCGGATGATGGCAGCAGCCGACATCGTCAAGCTGAGCGATGAAGACCTGATCTGGCTGGAGGGCGACGGCGCGGTTGCCGATCACGCCCGTGCCCTGATTGCGCGGGGCACCAAGTTGGTGCTGATCACCGAAGGTGCCAAGGGCGCGACGGGGTATACGGACGCGCATACTGTCTTTGTCCCCTCCCAGAAAGTGGATGTGGTGGACACTGTCGGCGCGGGCGATACGTTCAACGCAGGCGTGCTCTATGCGTTGCAAAAAGCGGGGTTGCTGACCAAATCCGCCATCGCTGCCATGACTGACGACGCCATGCGGGACGCGCTTGCCATGGGTGCCCGCTGCGCTGCGATCACGGTGTCTCGCGCAGGCGCCAACCCGCCAAAACTGTCGGAGCTATGAGAGCGCTCGTCCAGCGTGTCAGCCGGGCCTCGGTCACCGTTGGCGGCGCGGTGGTGGGGGAGATTGAAGCGGGGCTATTGATCCTGATTTGCGCGATGGAGGGCGACGAAGAAGTGCAATGCGCCAAGTTGGCGACGAAAATTTCCAAGCTGCGCATCTTCCGGGACCGGGCCGGCAAGATGAACCGCTCTTTGCAGGATACGGGCGGGGCGGCGCTGGTGGTCAGCCAGTTCACGCTCGCCGGCGACACGTCGCGCGGCAACCGTCCGGGCTTTTCAAATGCCGCCCGGCCCGAAGAGGGCCGCGCGTTGTACGAGCAATTTGCTCAAGAACTGCGCGAGCTTAGCATCCCGGTCGAAACCGGACAGTTCGGCGCGGATATGGCGGTCTCGCTGGTCAATGACGGGCCGGTCACCCTGTGGCTGGACGATCGCGCGGATTAGGGCGCGACCCACAGAGTTTCTCAGAAACTCTGATCCCAAATCCTCTGCGAGGTTTTGCCGCGCCCGATGCGCAACGCGCGCAACATCCAACCCATCCGCGCCAGCCGCAACCGGTACAGCGCGCCAAGGCAGCGGAGCCGCTCCCTTGTCCCCCGCAACCGGGGGGAGCGGATGACCTTCACCGTATCGCGCAGCGGGCTCAGCCCCGTCAAAACGGCACGGATCGCCCATTCACCCGGCCCGTCCTGGCGTAAGGCAAATCGCTCCTCCACAATCCGGCGGTATTTGCGGCAAAGCGCGGGCCAGTCTTCGCGCGTTGGATGGCGCACGAGAAGCGTTTCATCATAGACCACTGCGGCACCCGCCGCCCGCGCGCGGGCGCACCATTCCATATCCTCCGGGATGCCTGCCCGAAACGGACCCGCCGTTTCAAACAAGGCGCGGGAGGTGACAAGGTTGGCGGTCACGCTAAAGCCCAGCTCCCGCACATAGCGCGCGTTGTCGAAGGCAAAAACCCGCTCGAAAAGCTGGGCGGAGGTCAGCGGCCCGCCTGCCTCGTCAAAGGTTTCCACCCGCCCGCCGATCACCTGCCAGCCGGGTTGGCAATTTCTAAGCCGCGCAATCCAGTCGCTGGCCGGCACGCAATCGCAATCAAGAAAGGCCAGCACCGGCGCGGTGGTCCCAGCGACGCCTGCATTGCGCGCCAGCCCCGCCCCCAGTACCGGCGCGCAGACGACCTGAACCCAGGCGAAATCGCGGGTTATGCCGTCCAGACGAATGGCAGAGCCATTGTCTGCCACGACAACCTCCACATCCTCGCCGATTTGCGCATCAAGCGCGGCCAGACAGCGCCGGAGCCGCACGATATCGTTGAGATGCGGGATGATGATGGCAAGCGCGGCAGACATGGCCCACCTAACCCGCCCAAACCTTAAAATAGAATGAAGCGGGGCGCGCCCTAGGCGGTTACAATCGCCAAATAAACTCGCTAGCGTTGGAAATTCCGCTGACCCCCGAGAGGACGCCTGATGAAAATCGCCATGCTTGCCCGCAACCCCAACCTCTATTCCCATAAGCGTCTGAAAGAGGCGGCAGAGCAGCGGGGGCACACGCTGGACATCATCAACACCTTGCAATGCTACATGAATATCGCGTCCCGGCGGCCCGAGATTTACTACAATGGCGAGAAGCTGGAAGGCTATGACGCCGTGATCCCGCGCATCGGCGCCTCGGTCACCTTCTACGGGCTCGCAGTGCTGCGGCAGTTCGAGATGATGGGCGTCTACCCCCTGAATGAAAGCGTGGCGATCGGGCGGTCGCGCGACAAGCTGCGCTCCATGCAGCTGCTGGCGCGCGACGGCATTGGGTTGCCGGTCACGGCCTTCGCCCATGACGCCAAGAAGGCGGGCGACATTGTCGAGCTGGCAGGCGGCACACCCGTAGTGATCAAGCTGCTGGAGGGCACGCAAGGCATCGGGGTTGTGCTGGCCGATACCAACCGCTCCGCCCGGTCGGTGATCGAGGCATTCCGCGGTGCCAATGTGAACATCATGGCGCAGGAATTCATCAAGGAGGCTGGCGGCACCGATATCCGTGCCATCGTCGTGGGCGGCAAGGTAATCGCGGCGATGAAGCGCACCGGGGCAGAGGGCGATTTTCGGTCCAACCTGCACCGGGGCGGGTCAGCCAAGGTGATCAAGATATCGCCCGAGGAACGAGCCACTGCCGTGCGCGCCGCCAAATCCATGGGGCTTGCCGTCTGCGGCGTGGACATGCTGCGGGCCAATCACGGGCCGGTGGTGATGGAGGTGAATTCATCGCCCGGCCTTGAAGGCGTCGAGAAGGCGACGGGGCTTGATATCGCGGGCAAGGTGATTGAGCACCTGGAAAAGATCGCCAAACCCTGGAAGACCAAAACCAAGGGCAAAGGGTAGCGCGCGGCGATGAACAAGACCAAGAAGCGGGCGGATTTCGCCCTGGCCGGCGTCACAGTCGCACCCGGCACAAGGCAGACCATCGACCTGCCCGTCAGCACCATGTCCGACCACACGCCCGTCAACATGTCGGTCCACGTGATCCACGGCAAACGCGCGGGGCCGGTGATGTTTGTCAGCGCCGGCATCCACGGGGACGAGGTGATCGGGGTGGAGATCGTGCGCCGCCTGCTGCGCGCGGAAAACCTGGCAAGCCTGCGGGGCACATTGCTGGTGGTCCCCATCGTTAACGCCTTTGGGTTTCACAACCGGTCCCGTTATCTGCCGGATCGGCGCGACCTGAACCGCTGCTTCCCGGGCAGCGCCAAGGGCTCGCTGGCCTCCCGCATGGCGCAGATTTTCCTCGATGAGGTGGTGTCGCGCTGCGAGTTTGGCATCGACCTGCATTCCGCTGCGATCCACCGCACCAACCTGCCGCAGATCCGCATCTCCCCGGACACGCCGTCGATCCTTGCCCGCGCGGAAAGCTTCGGCGCGCCGGTGATCCTGACCTCATCCCTGCGCGAGGGGTCCTTGAGGGGCGCGGCGCGGGAGCTTGGCGTTGATGTGCTGCTTTACGAGGCCGGCGAAGGGCTGCGGTTTGACGAGATGTCAGTGCGCGCGGGGGTGGCTGGTATCCTGCGGGTGATGCGCGACATGGGGGCGCTGCCCGCTAAAGGCATCAGCAAGGCACGCACCATGCCGATCCTGTGCTCCGCCTCCAAATGGGTGCGCAGCCCGGCGGGCGGGCTGTTGCGGATGTTCAAGGAGACGGGCGAGGTCGTGGCGGAGGGCGACCTGCTGGCCGCGGTCTGCGATCCCTTCGGCGAGGAAGAGCTGGAGATCGTCGCCGACTTCCCCGGCATGATCATCGGCCGCGCCGTGATGCCGGTCGTCAACGAAGGGGATGCGGTCTACCACATTGCGCGCGTCAGCTCCCCCATCCGGGCCGAGCAGACGATGGAGCATCTGGCAACCCAGCTGGAAGCCGACCCGCTTTTTGACGAGGACGAAATTATTTAGGGC
>CALHHY010000099.1 GCA_938030665.1 uncultured Litoreibacter sp.
GGCACCGGCAATCTCGGCATCGGTGACCTGTATCTGGCCCAGCGCGCTGTGGCGGGCGGTGTCGTCGACGTCGATGGTGAAGGCAATGCTGGCACCGGGGGCCAGGGCGGTCACGCTCAGCTCAATCCGGTTGTCGCCATCCGTCACCGGGCTGACAGCCCCCAGTGCGTCAGCGCCTGCAACCGTCTCGAATGGTTGAAACACTTCGACGCCGGCACCCTCGCCGGTGGTGTCAAAGATCAAGCCGGCCACGCTTTCTGACAGATCAAGCACCAATGTGGCCGGGCCCACGGCGCAGGCACCGGTATTGGTAAATGTGAACCGGTCCTTGGGGGCACCCTCGTCGAACTTTACGTCGATATTCGCGGCTACTGGTGCGGCAAGTATCAGCGCCAAAATCGCCGTGATCATGCTTATTTTCGTCATTAGCCGTCTCCCTCGTTTCGGTCCCGGACGGGGGGTCATGGCGTGGCCATGTTATACCCCGTCAGCTGTTCGGGCAGCAGGACATAAATCTCGTCAGGTGGCGTCACCAAAGCGTGCTGCATGATCAGCGGGTCCACCCCCATGTCATCGAGATAGCGCATGACCTCGCCTTGGCCACGTTGTATGTCCTCGACCGCCAAGAAGGCCGGTAGGGCTGTGTTGGTGCCGAAGTAGTGCTGATGCACGCCCACCTGCGCCGCGTCATGGATACGGCGTTCGGTGCCCGAGGCCAGCACGTAAGGGCAGGCGGACAGGCAGATATCACCGGCCCCCATCAACGTATCGTAGCCCGCCTCGCGCAGGGTGCGGCCAATGGCCAGCGCGTCCTGCACCGACCCGCCGGGAGAGTTCAGCCGGACGGTGTCGATCCCGCCCGTAGCCGCCTCCAGAAAATCGCTGAACCGTTCAGCATCTCCTTGGGCGATCTGGCCCGTGATCGTCAGCGTCTCGCTATCCTGCTCGAACGATAGCCGCGCCGGCATATCGCCGGTGCTGCGATAGGGGCGTGCGGGGTTGCCCTCATCAGCGGGGCGCAGCGGCGTGTCGCGCGGGGCGTAGCGCCGGGTCTGGTCGCCGGGGATGACGGGCGTGTCAAAACCAGGCTGCGAGGACGGCCAGGCGATATGCGGGATCGCGGCCATCAGGTCCCGCCCCATCAGAAACAGTGCGATACAAAGCTGCAACCCCAGAATAAAGGTGATCGCCCCCTTGGCGCTCATCAGCCTTCGCGGCGGCTTTTCTGGCTTCGCGGCCTTTTTCGCCGCGCGCCGTTCTGCCCGTGTGGGGGGCAGGGTGGGGGTGTCAGTCGCGCTCATGCCTGCTTGTCCGATTTCTCCTCTGCCGAGGTGGGGACGGGCTTGATCTCGGGCTTCACGGTTGGTGGCGCGGGTACGCGCGCGGGCGGTGGCGTCCAGGTCTCGCTGCCCCGCAAGGAGCCTTCGACCTCCTGAATGGCATTCAGGGCCGCGCGCAGCTCTGCCAGGGTTAGCGTGTCCTCCACCCCGACCCGCGATTTGCCGGATCGGATGGCCGCTTGCGTGATCGTAAGAATGAAAACCAGCACTGCCGGAAGCAGGTCGATGGCAATGGCACCCGCCCAGCTTGGCACGAAATTCTCCGCATAGCGGATCACCGCATCGGCCGTTGAGATCGGGGTGTAGATGGTATCGAGCGGTTGGGTCATGCCCATGACGCCTTCGGCGGCCAGCCGCAGCGTGTCGGCGCGTTGACCCAGAAGTTGGAGTACCGAGGTGATCGTGGATTGCTGACCCGCCCGTGTTTCCGCCGTACGCCCGTCGAGCTCCGGCAGGATGACGGAGGCCGACAGATCTTGCGCGGCCCGGCTGACAAGCGGTGCGACGGACAACTGGCGCAGCTGGGTGATGACGCCCGCGAGCCGCACCGCTTCTTCGGAGAACTGGACCGAACGCGCCTCGATCGGGCCGGGTTCAACGGTAAGCGAGCGCATGCGTGACAGGATCGCGTTGCCCTCCGCGAAGGCTGCGTTGACCAAAGGCTGTTGGGAGGCGATCTGGCTTTCAAGCGCGGCCAGCTCGTCCGATTTTTGCCGCAACACGCGGAACACTGCCCCACGACCGGCAAGGCCTGACAAATCGCCGGTGGCTTCCTGTTCAGACAGGTCTTCAAAGGATTGGCGTACTCGCGCGACGTCGCGGCCCAACCCCTGGGCGGATACGGCGATTTCATTGCTGCGCTCCAGCGCTGTCTGGTAGTCCTGAACGGTGCGGGCCAAATGCTGCTCAACGGCGGCGGCGCCTGCCAGGGCGGCGGCGTTCAGCCAGCTTGACATTGCGATGATGGCGGCAGAGCCGAGCAGCATCGACACAAACAGCCCGATCCGCGCGCCCATGGTGCGCACCGCTGGCAACAGCCGCATCAGGTAGGACCAGAAGACAAAAATTCCGACAGAGACCGCGATGGAATAACTGACGGCGGCAAAGAAGCTGAGCGCACCGTTGTCATCCAGTAGAGAGGACACGCCCAGGTAGGTGTAGATGCCGGAGGCCACTGCCAGCACGCCCAAAGCGGCGGCGGTGAAGCCGTCGAGCCAGCTGATATGGCCTTCCAGCTCCTTGGCGTAGCGCAGGCCCTGGGCCTCGGCGCGGGTCAGTTTGTCGTGCTCCATGGGCGTCTCTCCCTTAACCAGTTGTTAATATGGGGGTGGTGGGGGCGTTTGGCCAGCTATCGACCCGCAGCGCAGGAAAAACCACCCGGATCGCGCTTCACGGACCTGCACGTTCCGGTGACCGAGGGCTGTACCTTCACCCCCCATTGGCTAGGGTTTGTGCGGCAGACGGTACGGAGGGGTTTCATGCGTCTATTTCGAGCGGCCACACTGCTGGCCCTGATGGCTGGCATGCTGCTGTCAACGCCCGCGCGGGCAGCGCAGGATTTCGTGGCGTTAGCCAAGGATATCCTGATCGGCACGGATGCCGAGCGGAGCGCGGCCGCCGAAACCTTCATTGCGCGCGGTGACGTCGATATGGTGCCGACGCTGGTGCTGCTGATGCGCATCGGCGGCTCCCACGTGGTGACGCAGCGTGTGCTGAAAGAGCTGACGGGGGAGGACCTGCCCAACTGGCGCGCTGCCATGCGCTATCAGGAAGCGCATCCGGAGATCACCCCCCATCCCAGCTATTACGACCTGAAGCTGTGGTATTGGGGGGGGATCGACCGTGATTTTCTGGACCTGTTCGCGCTGCCCATAGACCGCGATGCCATGCGCATCCGCTTTGAGGAGATCACCTGGGGCGGCAACCGCTTTGATAATATCCCGTCGCTCGACAACCCCGCGATGATCCCTGCCGCGCAAGCAGACTACATGCTCGACGACGATCTGGTTTTTGGGGTCGAGATCAATGGCGATACCCGCGCCTACCCCCTGCGCATCATGGGTTGGCACGAGATGCTGAACGACGTCATAGGCGGGGTGCCGGTGGCGCTGGCCTATTGCACCTTATGCGGCGCAGGCGTGCTGTTTGAAACCCAAGCGGCAGGGCGTGAGGCACCGTTCGTGTTCGGCTCCTCCAGCCTTCTTTACCGCTCCAACAAGCTGATGTTTGACCGTGCCACAAAAAGCCTGTGGAACCAGTTCACGGGGGAGCCGGTCTCGGGCCCGCTGGCGCAGTCTGGCATCGCGCTGACCATTCGGCCCGTGGCTATCACCTCCTGGGCCGATTGGCGCGCGCAGCATCCCGAGACGCAGGTACTGTCATTGGAGACGGGCCATATCCGCGACTACGATTCCGGGGTGGTCTACCGGGAATATTTCGCCTCCCCCGACTTGCTTTACCCCACGGTGACGGACGAGACGCGGTTGCTGCAGAAAGATTACGTCTACGGCATCAGGGTGGCGGGCGGGGCGAAGGCATGGCCAATCACTGCTTTTGAGAAGAGCCCCGTGATCAACGACGCGGTTGGGCTGTCAAATGTGGTGCTGGTCGGCGATGCCAGCACCCGCACCGTGCGCGCCTATGATCGCGGCGCGCATCAGTTCACTTGGAAAAACGAACAGGTGACCGGCCCCGGTGGAGTATGGCAGGTGAGTGAGGCCGCGCTGGTAGGCCCCTCCGGGAAGCGTCTTCCCCGGATGCCCGGCCATGTTGCCTACTGGTTCGCCTGGGACGGGTATCTGGGCGCGGAAAGCGACCTTTATGCGCCGCCCGGCTAGGGCCGTTTGCGCGTGGTTTGGGCGGTCAGGGCGGCTTCGAAATCGGCCTCTGACATCCCTTCGTTGAGCGCGCGGGCCATCAGTTCCGCCTGACTTTCCGGGATCAGGCCGCCAACGGGCGGGTCGCTGTCGAGGTTTGTGGGAAAGGCATAACCTTCCGCCGCCGCCGCTATGACGCGTGCCGGGTCGGCCATGCCCTGCAGCACCGGGTAAAGCGCGCGGCACATGGCGTCGCGGTCCACAGCTTCAATCGACCGCCCAAAGGGGGAGCCGACCTGCAGGAGGTTCGCCAGGCGGAACTGGTCCGTGGTGCGATTCTGGCCCGCCCCGTGCATGACGGCCGGGTTGAAGAATACCGCGTCGCCCTTTTCAAGCGGCAGCTGGGTGTGGTTGGCGGCGAAATAGTCCTGAAACTCTGGCCGGGCGAAAGCCACATAACCCGCCTGCATCTGGTGAGAATAGGGCAGGTAAAGCGTGGGCCCGGTCTGCAACGGCATGTCGCAATGCGCAATCGCGCCTTGCAGGGTCAATAGCGGCGACAGGGCGTGCACCTGGGCGGGGTAGGTGGCCACCCGCGCGGGATCCATGAAGCCCAGATGGTAGTCGCGATGCGCGACCTGCGCCGCGCCGCCCGGATTGACCCGGTTGACCTGCGCGGTCAGCTGGTAGCCTTGCCCCAGCCAGGCGCGGCAGGGCAGGGCGATGGCGGGGGCGTCCATATAGGCCGCGAAGTTCTCAGGCGCGCGCAGCGCGTGTTTTTGCGCCGCGTTCCAGACCCGGTCGTTGGCGCCGGGTTTGGCAAAATGGTCGCCGCCGCCGCCGGCGCCACGCTCCTCCTCTATCAGCTGCTCGAACAGGGCGGTCGCGTCATCAATGACGCTATGGTCGGCCAGCGCGGATTTGATGGCGATGATGCCAGGGCCCTGATCAAAGGCGCGGTTGAGCTCGGCCATCAGCGCCAACGGGTCGGTGCAATTGCGGAACGTATCGCCGTGATAGATCACGGTATTTTGGGCGATGTGATCTGCCAGCGGGTAATCAGAAGCGTCGGTCTGCCGCTCGACCAGCGCTTTCAATTCGTCCAGATCGCCGGCCTCGGCGTCAAGCCAGACGGGCGGATGGGGTTTTGTGAGCATGTGGACCTCCCTTGCCGTTGCATGAACCCTAGCGGCAAGCAGGGCTAGGTTGAAAGGGGTCTTTCAGCGCGGGGGAAGCGACGGAACCACCCAAACGTAAGGGCACTTATTCCCGCAGACCTGTATATACAGGTGGGCGCCAGGTAACTGAACCAGGGTCCAGACAGAGCCAGCTCCCGCGGAATTGCTTAAGGCCACCGGAATGTAGGCCCTATGGCACGGGATGGGCAGAACCGTCTTCAACGCAGATAGGGGTCAAAGGGGGCCATGGCAAGGCGTGTGGCCTGATGGACAGACAAAAGACTCTCCGCAGCTTCTGATACATGCGATTTCTGCCGGGCTTGATTTTTGTTTACGGTTTGTTCACATTGCGGCAATGGCAAATGACCTTTCCTCTTCTCTCAGCCCGCATGTCCAGCCCGGCCAATTGCTGGCACGCGGCGTGTCGCGGCACCTGGCCAGCCATGGCTTTGCCTGCGTCGAGGAGCTGGTTCCCGACCGGGGCCTGCGCGTGGACGTGATGGCGCTTGGCCCCAAGGGGGAGATCTGGGTGGTGGAATGCAAATCCTGCCGCGCTGATTTTAGGGCGGACCAGAAATGGGAAGGGTACTTGCCCTGGTGCGACCGGTTTTTCTGGGCCGTGGACGAGGCCTTTCCAACGGAGATTTTACCTCAGAGCCAAGGCTTGATCATCGCGGATGCCTACGACGCCGAGATCATCCGCATGGCCCCGGAGGACAAACTGCCAGCCGCAAGGCGCAAAGTGCTGACCGCGAAATTTGCGCGACATGCCGCGCGCAGGCTGCACGCGCTGCGCGACCCGGAATTTTGCCTGCCCTTTGGCTGACATGATCTGATTGTGCTGCGCCCGCGATGCTACGCGCTTCGCGCACGGTAAGGGGGCGCTGCCCCCTCGGCGCGGATGCGCCTCACCCCCGGAGTATTTCTGAAGCAGTGATGAGGGACCGTGTGGCCCGGTTCACTGTTTTGCGATGCTACGGGCGCGAGCGGCGGCGGCTTTGATCTCTTCGGCGATTTCTTCGGCCTCTTCGGGGTCGAAATCGAAAGGCAGGTCGATGCCGTCTCCCTGCACATAGAGCCTGACCATCCCCAGTTCGGTCGGCCCGATCTGCAGATTTGCCGCGATGTCGCTTTCGGAATCGATACCCATTTTTGTGCCATCCTGCGCCAGTGTCCGAACTAGGTACAAAGATGCGTCCCGAAGGGCAAGGCTCACCCTCTTGGCCCCTTGCAATCGCCGCCGGTGGCAGCTAAATCAACGGCGCGTGCCGCCTTAGCTCAGTTGGTTAGAGCGCTTGATTGTGGATCAAGAGGTCCCTGGTTCGAGACCAGGAGGTGGTACCATCCCCCTTTGATAGCCTTGCATAGACGGCCTTGCGGAACCATTTGGCGTGTTTTCGCATTGTCATGTGACATAGACCGGGCAGGAGCGCGCGCCAGCATGGCCACAGACAGCACCCAGACGCATGAGGAAGAGGCCGAGGAGCAGTCCATCGAAGAGGCGGCCAAGCTGTCACCGAAGATGATTTTCGAGGTCATCCGGCGGGACGGGGAAGAAGAGCTGGCCCGCACCAACCGCTCGCTGTTCTGGTCCGGGATTGCGGCCGGGATCATGATTTCGCTGTCGGTGTTGGGCGAGGCGATCTTTCGCACCTACCTGCCGGACGCGCCATGGCGCTACCTGCTTGAGAACCTTGGATATTCGCTTGGGTTCATCGTCGTCATTCTCGGTGGCATGCAGCTTTTCACCGAGAACACGATCGCAACCGTCCTGCCCGCGCTGGGCGACCCTTGCGCGGCAATGATGAAGCGTGTCGCCCAGCTTTGGGCGCTGGTGTTGGGGGCCAATGTTATCGGCGCCTTTGGCGTGGCGCTACTATTCGCCTACACCTCCGCCATCCCAGCGGAACTACGGCCCGCGCTGACGGAGCTGTCGCAGCACGCGACCGGAATGGGGGCGTGGCAAGGGTTCATGCGGGCGATACCGGCGGGCGTTATCATCGCGGCGATTGTGTGGATGCTGCCGCAGGCGGAGGAATCGTCCTTTTGGGTTATCCTGGTCTTTACCTGGTTGATCGCGGCGGGTGATTTTACCCACGTTGTCGCGGGTTCGGTCGAGATGGCTTATCTGCTGGTACAGGGCCAGCTCGGCGTGATCCCCGCAATCTTCAGCTTCTTCCTGCCTGTGCTGGCTGGCAACGTCGTCGGCGGTACAGTGATCTTCACGCTGGTGGCCTGGGGGCAGGTGCGCGATGACGTTCACCCGATCCAGGATCACCTTAGGGGACGGTGATCTGAACGCGTTGGATCAATCTTGATGTAGCGCGGTTGTAGATCAGAATTTCGCCCTCCGCGGTCACTATCGCGTACCAGTTGGGGCCTTGTGTGAAGGCCGTGGCAGCCGTGCCATCGGGAAGCGCGATGGTGTCAGGCAGCACCAGCTCTGAGGAAGAAGGGGGGGGCTGCTGCAAGCGGATGACAAGCAGCGCCACGATGAGTACAACGCCTGCAATCATCACCATGGTGAGCGTCGTCACGAGGCGGCGCAGGAATTTCAGGTTGGCGGGTTCCGCCATGTCTTCTTCGGGGCTTTGCATGTCTAACGTCACTCTTATCCCCGTTACGATCTCGGAAAATCCCGACAAGCGGCTTGATAAGGCATTGGCGCGCGACGTGCCAGTGGAGGCGAACCTGTCGCGCTCTCGCCTGGCGCGGCTCATTGCCGAGGGCGCGGTCAGGCGGGGTGGTGTCGCCGTGACGGACCAAAAGGCGCGGGTAAAGGCCGGAGAAGTCTACGAGATCACCGTTGCCGCATCAGAAGAGATCGACGCGCAGCCGGAGCATATCCCGCTGGACGTGATCTTTGAGGACGCGACGCTGATCGTCGTCAACAAGCCAGCGGGCATGGTCGTTCATCCCGCGCCGGGATCGCCCTCGGGCACCTTGGTCAACGCGCTGCTGCATCATTGCGCCGACAGCCTGTCGGGCATTGGCGGGGCGAAACGGCCGGGCATAGTGCACCGGATCGACAAGGACACGTCCGGGCTGCTCGTCGTTGCGAAATCGGACGCGGCGCATCACGGGCTGGCCAAGCAGTTCGAAAAGCACACGGTGTCGCGCCATTACCGCGCAATTGCTTACGGCATGCCCGATGCCGCCGACCCGCGCCTGCGCGGGCTGCCGGGCGTGGATTTTGAAGCGGCGAACATTCTGCGCGTGAACGCCAACCTTGCGCGGCACAAGACAGACCGACAGAAGCAGGCCGTGGTCAAGAATACCGGTCGTCACGCCACAACGCGGGCGCGGGTGGTCGAGGGCTATGGCACGCCGCCCGTCGTCAGCCTGCTTGATTGCTGGCTGGAAACCGGGCGCACGCATCAAATCCGGGTGCATATGGCGCATGTCGGCCACGCGTTGATTGGTGATCCGGTCTATGGGGGGCGGCGGAAGCTGGCAAAATCCGCCCTGCCTGATGCCGCAATCGCGGCGATTGGCAATTTTCCGCGGCAGGCCCTGCATGCCGCGACGCTGGGGTTCGTGCATCCTGTCACCGGGCGGCAGATGGCGTTTGAGGCCGAGTTGCCTACCGATTTCGCGGAACTGATCGCAGCACTTGGTGGTTGACCGCACATGGTCGTGACGGATCGTAACAAAGGCTTTTACCTGCATCTGCGCGCATTTACCTATTGTTAAGAACTGAGCGCGCACAAGCACGCACAGAAGACCTGCGCCATCTGATCTTGAAATTGAACTGAACCGTTCATATTTCTAGAAAAAGAAACAAACATCATAGGGAGGACACACCGATGTCCAATTACGCAAATCTTCCCGCACCAAGCCCGGAACAGGGTTTGAACCGCTATATGCAGGAAATTCGTAAGTTTCCCATGCTGGAACACGAAGAGGAATACATGCTGGCCAAGCGCTGGGTCGAGGAAGGAGACACCGAGGCCGCGCATAAAATGGTGACATCGCATTTGCGGCTCGCCGCCAAAATCGCCATGGGCTATCGCGGCTACGGGTTGCCGACCGCTGAGGTGATCTCGGAAGCAAATGTGGGCCTGATGCAGGCGGTCAAAAAGTTTGACCCTGAAAAGGGCTTCCGTTTGGCCACTTATGCGATGTGGTGGATCCGCGCCTCCATTCAGGAATATGTGCTGCGCAGTTGGTCGATGGTCAAACTTGGCACCACGTCTGCGCAGAAAAAGCTGTTTTTCAATCTGCGCAAGGCCAAGAACCGCATTGGCGCGCTGGAAGACGGCGACCTGCGGCCTGAAAACGTCGCACGCATCGCTAATGATCTGAATGTCACCGAGGAAGAGGTGATTTCCATGAATCGGCGCATGTCGGGTGGGGATGCATCCTTGAACGCTGTGATTTCGGCGGACGGCGAAGGTGCCACGCAATGGCAGGATTGGCTTGAGGACGAGGATGCCGATCAGGCCGGCGATTACGAGGCCAAGGACGAGCTTGAGACCCGTCGGGAGCTGTTGTCAGAGGCCATGGACGTGCTCAATGACCGTGAGAAGGACATCTTGATGCAGCGCCGCCTGTCGGAAGAGACGGTCACGCTTGAGGATCTGTCAGGCCAGTACGATGTCAGCCGCGAACGCATCCGCCAGATCGAGGTGCGCGCCTTCGAGAAGCTGCAAAAACGCATGCGCGAGCTGGCGAAAGAGCGGGGGATGCTGGCGACAGCCTGATCACCGTCCAACCCAAGAAATGTAAGAAGCCCGCCCAACCCGGCGGGCTTTTTTGTGGGAAGAAGGATCGTATTGAGCGTGCTGGCCCAAATTTTCGCCGCATTAGCCGAGTAGGTCGGCGGTATGGATTTTCCGAACGATTTCCTCCGCGCGCTGCAGGATTTGCAACTGGGGCATTTCCTGCCCGTGGCTTTGGTTGCGCTGATTGTCGTCCCGATCATGATCCGCAATTGCCGCCACGGCAAAACCCGTTATATGCGCGGCGCAGATGGCAAGATGACCAAGGTCAGCGGGAAAGGCTCTGGTGCGCGGCTTGTTCCTCCGCGCCGCCCGGATGCCGATGACCACTAGACACCGGCAAGCACCTGGGCGCACGATAGATGTAGTAACGTGACAGGGCAGGGGGCGGAGATGGCACCGGTCAATTGGGGTATTCTGGGGGCCGCGGAGTTCGCGCGCAAACACATGGCACCGGCTATTCACGCCGCACAAGGCGCGCGGCTGGCGGGGGTGGCGTCCCGCTCCGGCGATATCTCGGCCTTTCAGGCCTTTGCGCCAGATTGTGCAGGCTATGACAGCTACGAGGCGCTTTTGGCGGACTCTGCGATTGACGCGGTCTATATCCCGCTGCCCAACCACCTGCATGTCGAATGGTGCCTGAAGGCGCTAGAGGCGGGCAAGCATGTACTTTGCGAAAAACCTCTGGCGATGAAGGCATCCGAGTTTGGCGCAGTGATTGCTGCGCGCGACGCGACGGGGCTGCTTTGCGCCGAGGCCTACATGATCCTTCACCACCCGCAATGGCAGCGCGCCCGCCAGAT
Organism: uncultured Litoreibacter sp.; assembly: GCA_938030665.1. Taxonomy (GTDB): domain Bacteria; phylum Pseudomonadota; class Alphaproteobacteria; order Rhodobacterales; family Rhodobacteraceae; genus Litoreibacter. Next base: position 10,859 of record CALHHY010000099.1, read on the forward strand.
CGTGCAATCGGGCGGTATCGGGGACCTGGTGCTGGTGGACGCGGTGTTCAGCTATGACAACGGGGCAGATACGGACAATATTCGCAACCGTCCCGAGACCGGCGGCGGCGGCCTGCCCGATATCGGCGTCTATACGTTCGGGTCAGTGCGATTTGTGACGGGGGAGGAACCCGTGACGCTGGACGCCCAGATCACGTGGGAGAACGGGGTGGATGTCTTCGCCCATGTCACCGGTGATTTTCCGTCCTTCCGCTACTCCTCGGTCACGTCAATGCGGATGCATCCAAGGCAGGAGGTGACATTTCACGGCCGCAACGGGGTGCTGAAGCTGACGGCCCCGTTCAATCCCGGCGTTTTCGACCAGGCAGAGATTGCTTGGCAGCGCAATGTGCATTCAGGCGACAAACCTGCCAGCGTCACGGTCGAGCGCTTTGTGGGCGTAAACCATTACGTGCTGCAGGTGGAGGCGTTCTGCCGCGCCGTCCGGGAGGGGACCGAATACCCCGCGACGCTTGAATTCGCCAAGGGCACGCAGGCGATGATTGACCGGGTTTTCGAGGCTGCCAAGGCTCCCTGAACGGACGCGGTTGACAGCTTTACCCCTCAAATCCTAGGCTATAGCTGTTCGTCATATTTCGGCGGACATGTATATTATTAGGATTGATTTATGCTTTTTGAAATTGACGACTGGGCGCGTTACGCCCAGAAACAGCGCCGTTTCAGCTACAATAACAGCTTTTACGGGGACCCCCAGATCACGCACAAAGTGTCAAAGTCCTTCAAGGGCAGCTATCGGCAGGACCGCAACAGAACCCAATGTGAAAGCCCGGTCGCTTGCGCACATCTGCATTTTCCGGGGGCTTTCCACTGCAACTCCCTCGAAAGCGCGGAGTGCGACAGCGAGTATAGCCGCAAGATCATTAGGGGCCGGGTGAAGGCGGGATATCAAGCGACGTTTGGCCATGACGAACCCGATCCCAAGTTAAAGCCGCATGAACAACGCGGCTATTTCTTTGGTGGTTTTGTGCTGGAGCGGGACGACCAAAAAGTCGTCCAAGGCGTCATGGATGGCAATTGCAACATCGGTATCGTTCGGGACCCCTTGGGCAAGCCAGTTGAGAAATGCCACCACACGGGCCGCTGGTATGGGCGCATCCATGCCGCCGTCCGGCTGCCCGAAGGCGAGAAGGGCTTTTTGACCGCGAGCGTGGCAATCGACGTGCATTACGACGACAGTCCCAGCTATTTGAGCACGGAGTTTGTGGGCACAATCGAAGGCATGCTGATCCGCGAGTGCCTGAAAGCCGCATAACCGGCTAAGCTTCGGCGCGCCTTTTCTTCTGGCGCGCCGACCCGCTTGGGGCTCTGCCCCGCTCCCTCCGGTCGCCCCCCGGAGTATTTCTGAAGCAATGATGAGGGGCGGTTGCCGGTGTGCGGCTTAGCCCTCCATCGCTTCCAGCTCGTCGATCATGCCGGAAATCATGCTGAGGCCCTTGTCCCAGAATGTTGGGTCTGAGGCATCAAGGCCGAAGGGGGCGAGCAGTTCTTTGTGGTGCTTGGAGCCGCCCGCTTTCAGCATGTCGAAATATTTCTCCTGAAAATCGGCGTCGCCTTCCTCGTAGACGGCGTAAAGCGCGTTCACCAGCCCGTCGCCAAACGCATAGGCATAGACGTAAAAGGGCGAGTGAACGAAATGCGGTATGTAGGACCAGAAGGTCTCGTACCCCTCCATGAACTCAAAGGCGGGGCCGAGGCTTTCGGCCTGGACCGACATCCAGAGCGCATTGATATCGTCGGGGGTCAGCTCCCCGGCGCTTCGTGCCTCGTGCAGCTTGCATTCGAAATCGTAGAACGCGATCTGGCGCACCACGGTGTTGATCATGTCCTCGACCTTGCCCGCCAGAAGGACCTTGCGCTGCTCCGTCGTCTCGGCAGCGGCGAGGAGTTTGCGGAATGTCAGCATTTCGCCGAAGACCGAGGCGGTTTCGGCCAATGTCAGCGGGGTGGAGGAAAGAAGCTCCCCCTGACCGGCGGCCAGCACCTGATGTACGCCGTGGCCCAGCTCATGCGCAAGGGTCATGACGTCGCGCGGTTTGCCAAGGTAGTTCAGCATCACATAAGGATGCACCTCGGTCACCGTGGGATGGGCGAAGGCACCAGGCGCTTTGCCGGGTTTGACGGCGGCATCAATCCAGCCTTCGGTAAAGAAAGGCTTCGCGATCTCGGCCATCTCGGGCGCGAAATCGGCATAGGCCTCCATCACGGTGGCTTGCGCGCGGTCCCAGCCGACCAGCGTCGGGTCCTCCATCGGCAGGGGCGCGTTGCGGTCCCAGACCTGCATCACGTCCAAGCCCAACCACTTGCGCTTCAGCTCATAATAGCGGTGCGAGAGCTTCGGGTAGGCCTCCACCACCGCGTTGCGCAGCGCCTCGACCACCTCCGGTTCCACATGGTTGGACAGGTGACGGCCGGTTTGCGGGGTCTCCATGCCGCGCCAGCGATCCTCGATCTCCTTCTCCTTGGCGAGCGTGTTGTGAACGCGGGCAAAGAGCTTGACGTTTTCGCCGAAAACCTTGGCCAGCTCCCGCGCGCCAAGCTCCCGCCGCTCGCGGTCGGGGTCCGTCAGCAGGTTCAGCGTGCCCTCGATATTCAGCTCTTCGTCGTCAATATCAAAGGTTAGCCCGGCGATGGTCTCGTCAAACAGCCGGTTCCAGGCGGCGGCGCCGACGGTGGACTGGTCATGCAGGAATTTCTCAAGCTCGTCTGACAGCTGGTAGGGCTTCATCGCGCGCAAGCGGTCAAATACCGGCCGGTAGCGGGCCAGATCCGCGTTGTCGTCAAACCAGCCTGAGATCACCGCGTCATCGATGCGGTTCAGCTCCAGCGAGTAGAAGACCAGCGGGGTCGTGAATGTGGTGATCTTGTCCTGCGCATTGGCCATGAATTGCGCGCGTTCCGCATCCGTCGTGTTCTGGTAGTAGCGCAAACCGGCAAAGGACATCATGCGGCCCGCGATGATGTCGATCTTCTCGTAGCGCAGCACGCAATCAAGCATCCCTGCCGCGTCAAGCCTGGCCATCTTGCCTTCGTAATCCGCGGCGAAATCGGCGCAGGCTTTCTCCAGCCAGTCCATGTCGCGCTTGAATTCCTTGGCATCGGGGGAGGCGTAGAGGTCGGTCAGATCCCATTCAGGCAGCTTGCCCAGATCATCGCCGCCGCCGCTGGCATCTTGCGCGTCGCGCGGAAACGAAAGCGGGGCGTGGCGGAGGGGGTGAAGCATGGGGCGCGTCCTTTTGAAAAGCGGGGGCTGTTGGCATGCAACCTATGCCGCGTGCCGCCCAGTCTCAAGCGGGGCGCCTTAAAATACCGCGTGTGCCAGTAGGCCAGTCGCCATGAGGGCAATCAACCCGAAGGTCGTCCCCATTGTCAGCCGGCGCATGGAAAGCGGCTCCGGCGTCTGGCTGATAAAATAGGCGTGGCCCAGCCGGCTGGCGACAATCGCCAGACCAAGAAGATGGCAGACCCACACGGGCGCGCCTTGCAGTTCGGTCACGGTAAGCAGGATCATCAAAAGCGGCGCGTATTCGGCGAAATTGCCATGCGCGCGGATACGCTTTTGCAGCTCCTTGTCCCCGGCATCACCCAAAGCAGCCTTCGCCGCGTAGCGTTGCCGGATGACGCGCAGGGCCAGCGTGATATAGATCAGGCTGGCAAGCGCGATATAGATGGGGGCGGCGGCAAGCATCAGGGCGCTCCTATTTAGAACCCAGATCGTGGCGGGTTGCCGCGCTGGCCGCAATCGCAAAATCCTCGCTATAGACGACAAAGCCCGCAGCGCTGGCCAGCACAATTCCGTAGGCACCCGGCTCGTCCACCGATTGGCTGCTGCCCTCCACCCCCAGGCTCATCGGGTGTTGGTGGCAGGGACTTTTAAAGATGGTGAAGCCCACCCCGCGCGCGGTGCCGGAGATCGTGCGGTGGACATGGCCGCATAGCAGATGCACCGGGGCCGTATAGGCCGCGAGGCGGTCATAAAGCGCGTCGGGGTTTTGCAGGGCAATCCGGTCCATACCGGTCAGGCCCGTGACCAGCGGGGGGTGGTGCATGGCAAGGGCCACGGGTTTGCCGCCAGCCCAGGTCAGCGCCTGATCCAGCCAATCCAGCCGCGCACGACAAAGCCGGCCCGCGTGCTTTGGTTCGACATCCGGGTCGGTTGTGTCCAACGTGATGAGGCAGCTGTCGCCCAGATCAAGCATCGCTTGCACATGCCCCGCGGAGGTCACCGGCGCTTGCGGGAAATGGCGGATGAAATTGGCGCGGTTGTCGTGGTTGCCCAGCAGGTGGGTGACGGGCATGGAGGCGGGGGAGAGCAACTCCTGCAGCTCGCGATATTGCACGCTTCTGCCGTGATGCGTCAGGTCGCCTAGCAAGACCAGATGATCGGCGTCAGCGTGATGGGCCAGAGCGTGGGAAAGCCCCTCCCGGAAGCGCGCCGCTGGGTCCAGCCCGATGATCCGCCCGCCATCCCCAAGCAGGTGAATGTCGCTGAATATTAGCAGTTTCTGTGCCAAGGGACTGCCCCTTTCCCGGTCGTGCTGCGAGGGCACGGCGTACCCACCCTGTGGTATGACCGAGACAAACCATTTTGGAGATCAGGGCTCAAGTAAGGCCGGCCCCATCGGATCAGATGCAGCACGCGCGGATTATAGAGCGCCGAAAAGCCCCTTCATCATCCGCTCCTTGCGCTTGATCTTCACCGTTTTCGGGATCGGGGGCGGCGTCATCTGCATCATCATCATGGGCGCGGGTGCCGCTTTCTTGCGTACCTTCCGGCGCACGGTGCGCTTGGGTGCGGCGGGCAGCGGGTTGTCGGATAGGAAGCTGCTCGACATCCAGCCTTTGACGGGCAGGCCGTCGGGGCCTGCAACCATGACCTGGGTCCAGCGGCCTTGCGTCTCAAACCCTTCCACGGGCGCGCCGCGGGACAGCGTTTCAAGCACGTCGAACTCGGTGGACGGACCGGCGCGCATGTTAACGCGGTTGCCTGCCACAAAAAGCGGCATCGGGTCGGCGATCACGGCCACTGGCGTATCAAGCTGCCCGATAGGGGCTGGCGGCGCGGTTTCCAAAATCGGGTCGGTCGCGGGGGCCGGTGTGGCGGCCGCAACGCGGATAGTGCCTGCAAGACCGGCGGTCCATTCCTCCGACAAGGTCGCAGCCTGCGGCAGCGCGTCAGGCAGACCACTGGCTGCCGGGGCTTGCGCCAATTCGCGGACGGTGGCTTGGGCGGTCACCGGGGCACGGGGCAGCGGCGCGCGCGTCAGCGCCACCGGTGTAGCGTCCGGTATCGCAGGTTGCAGGCGGTTCACAGAGAGGAACTTGGTCGCCTCCACCAGTTTTGAAAACGCCTCCTGGCTGTCGATCACCAATGGCGCGGGAGCGAGGCCCGCAATCACAAGCTCTGGCACCGCCAGTAGCGCGGTGACGGGCACATGTGGCGCGGGTGCGCGGGTCGTGACGCCAGGCAACAGGTCGGCGAAAGAAGGCGTATCCAGCAATGATAACGCAGTCACCGGCGAGACGTTGCGGCTGGCCACCGCCGTGGGGGTCGATGGCTCCGCCAAAGCGGCGATGCTCGTTTCAGGCGGGGCAAGTTTCTCTGACAGGGCGCTTAGCGCAACCACGGGTTGCTGCGGTATCGGCGCCCGCGTGGTAAAGCCTGGGGCAAGATCCGAGGGCGCAGGCGCCCTTATTGCCGCCAAATCCGTGATCACGTCTGCGCCAGGGCCGGTTCGCGCGACAGGCCCGGAGGCCGCTTGCGAAGTGCCCAGGGTTTCGGGTGCCTCAAGGCCGTTCAGCGCATCGGTAACCAGTGTCACTGGTTCCTGCGGGGCAGGGACGGCGGGCGCATTCGGCGCCGTCTCTTCGACAGCAAGACGAGGCGGCACCGAGAGCGCGGCGAATGCCTCTGTTCCAGGCGCTTCGCCTTGCAGGGTTTTCGTCTGCGGGCCGTCATCCTGTGCAGTCACGTTTCCGGCAAAGTCGACGACGTCCGGCACGCGGGTCAGCGCGACGACCGGGTTCTCAGCTTCCGGAGCGCGCGGCGCGCTCGCGGTGTCAATGGCCGGGGCAGCGGGAGACGACGTTGTTGCTGGTGCGACGCCAGCAACAACCGGTGCCGCCGTCTCAGTGGTGTCTGCGGGCGCGGCCCGGCCCACGTTTGGCCGCGCGCCTTCCAGCTCAGGCAGTTCGATTGCCTGATCGGTGATGGACAGGACGAAATCGGTCATCGACGTCTCCGCCCCGTCCTGACCTCCTGTGGCCCGGTTTGCCGAGATCTCGGCCTGCTCACTCGGTAGCTCTTTCTCCGCTGGGAGGGTTGCGTTCGCGACAGCATCGGGCTTGGCGAGAGCGGGCGGCGCAGTCGCTTCAGGGGCTGGGGCAATGCTGGCCGCAGGTGATTCTGGCACCGCAGCGCTAGCAACATCTATATCATCTGCCTGCGGCGCGGCTGTCATAGCGACGGCGTCGGCGGGCGTGGCATCAGGCGTTGTTTGCGACCCGATTGTGCTTGTGCCAGCAATCTGCGTGTCAGTTGTACCGGTCACAGGCGCGTCAGGTTGCGTCGTCACAACCTGGCCTGACGCAGGCGCTGAGGCTTGTGTGGAGCTGTCCGGTAACGACCGCTCAGATCCAGGATCGACCGGAATAAAGAAGAGAACGAGAATGGCGCCGACGGCGCCCCAACCTAGAAGACTTCTAACGTGCACTGTAAATACCACCCACAACAATGGTTCCCCAAAACCAAGAACAAGGTTAATCGCGTATTCGTTATTTCGCAAGGACCAAGACGTAAATTGACGTCACGCCCTATGATGCTACAGGCCTCGCGCTTGATCACAAGGGCCTGCCGGTCGGTTTTTCGGAGACTCTACTCCAGTTCGACCAGCAGATCCTTGGCGTCAATCTGCCCGCCCGGTATGACATGGACGGCCTTGATCACGGCGTCGCGTTCAGCGTGGATACCGGTCTCCATCTTCATGGCTTCTATGGTTAAAAGCAGATCGCCCTCTTTCACCTTCTTGCCAATTTGGGCGGCCACCGTGGCGACAACGCCAGGCATTGGGGCGCCGATATGGTTGGGATTGCCGGCCTCTGCCTTGGGCATTTTGGCAACAACTGCGGCGACCTTGCGATCCGGCACGCGGATGGTACGCGGCTGGCCGTTCAGCTCGAAAAACACCTTGGCCTCGCCGTCATCATTCGTGGCCGCGCGGGCCTGCATGCGAATCTCAAGGGTTTTACCGGGGTCGATCTCGACGCTGATCTCTTCGCCAGGTTTCATGCCGTAGAAAAATGTGTGGGTGGGCAGGGTGCGCACGGGGCCGTATGTCTCGTGGCGCATGGCGTAATCGGTGAAGACCTTGGGATACATCAGGTAGCCGTTCAGGTCCTCATTGTCGATTTCCTTGCCGTCCAGCCGCGCGGCTAGCTCGGCGCGTACGGCTTCCAGATCAACCGGCTCCAGCTCCTCGCCGGGGCGCTTGGTAGATGGTTTTTCGCCTTTGAGGATCTTTTTCTGAATACCCTTTGGCCAGCCGCCCGGGGGTTGGCCAAGCGAGCCGCGCATCATATCGACGACGCTTTCAGGGAAGGCCACATCGGTGTCCTTGTCTTCCACCTGCGCGCGGGTCAGGCCTTGGCTCACCATCATCAGCGCCATGTCGCCCACCACCTTGGACGAGGGCGTGACCTTTACGATATCGCCAAACATCTGGTTTACATCCGCATAGGTCTGGGCGACCTCGTGCCAGCGTTCTTCCAGGCCGACGGAACGCGCCTGCGCCTTGAGGTTGGTAAACTGCCCGCCTGGCATCTCGTGCAAGTAGACCTCGGAAGCGGGGGCCTGCATGCCGCTTTCAAAGGCCGCGTAATGGCCGCGCACGGCCTCCCAATAGTCAGAGATTTCGCGCACCGTTTTGATGTCCAGACCGGTGTCGCGGTCGGTATTGGCCAGCACCTCAACGACGGAGCCAAGGGTGGCCTGGCTGGTATTGCCGCTGAGCGCATCCATGGCGCAATCCACCGCATCGACGCCCGCATCTGAGGCCGCGAGGATGGTGGCCACGGCGGTGCCTGCCGTGTCATGGGTGTGGAAGTGGATCGGCAGGCCGACCTCCTCCTTCAGGGCCTTGATCAGGATCGTGGCGGAGGCGGGTTTCAAAAGGCCCGCCATATCCTTGAGGCCCAGCACATGCGCGCCGCCCGCTTTCAGCGCCTTGCCCATGTCGACGTAATATTTCAGGTCATATTTGCTGCGCTCGGGGTTCAGCAGATCGCCCGTGTAGCAGATCGATCCCTCGCAGACCTTGCCTGCCTCGACCACCGCATCCATGGCGACACGCATGTTTTCAACCCAGTTCAGGCTGTCAAAGACCCGGAAAACGTCCACGCCGGTCTCCGCCGCCTGCCGCACGAATTCCTGCACCACATTATCTGGGTAATTGGTGTAGCCCACCCCGTTCGAGGCGCGCAGCAGCATTTGCGTCATCAGGTTCGGCATCGCCTTGCGCAGGTCGCGCAACCGCTGCCAGGGGCATTCCTGCAGGAACCGGTAGGCCACATCAAACGTGGCCCCGCCCCAGCACTCCATGGAGAATAGCTGCGGCATGTTCGCGGCGTAGGTCGGCGCCACCCGGATCATATCGATGGAGCGCATGCGCGTCGCCAGCAGCGATTGGTGGCCATCGCGCATCGTGGTGTCGGTAATCAGCAGCTGCTTTTGCTCGCTCATCCAATCGGCCACGGCTTGCGGCCCGTGATCTTCAAGGATGTTGCGCGTCCCATATGCGGGCTCGGCCTTGGGCTCGGGCGCTTTGGGCGTCCGGGTGCCGGCGGGCAGGGGACGGCCTTCGGTTTCGGGATGGCCGTTGACGGTGATGTCGGCAATGTAGGTCAGCACTTTGGTGCCCCGGTCGCGACGGGGCGAGAAATCGAACAGCTCCGGCGTCTCGTCGATGAATTTCGTGTGGTATTCGTAATTCAGGAAAGTCGGGTGCTTCAGCAGGTTCTCGACAAAGGCAATGTTTGTCGACACGCCCCGTATACGAAACTCACGCAGGGCGCGGTCCATGCGGGAGATCGTGGCCTCCGGCGTTGGTGCCCAGGCGGTGACCTTTTCAAGAAGCGAGTCGTAATACCGCGTGATCACCGCGCCGGAATAGGCAGTGCCGCCATCGAGCCGGATGCCCATACCCGTGGCCGAGCGATAGGTGGTGATGCGGCCGTAATCGGGGATGAAGTTGTTTTGCGGATCCTCGGTGGTGACGCGGCATTGCAGCGCGTGGCCGTCCAGCTTGACGTCATATTGGGAAGCCGTGCCGGTGGCCTCGACCAGCGATTTGCCCTCGGCAATCAGGATTTGCGCGCGGACGATGTCGATGCCGGTCACCTCCTCGGTGACGGTGTGTTCGACCTGTACGCGTGGGTTCACTTCGATGAAGTAGAACTCGCCTGTGTCCATATCCATCAGGAATTCGACGGTGCCCGCGCATTCGTAATTGACGTGTTCGCAGATCTTCTTGCCGAGATTGCACAGCTGCTCGCGCTGCGTGCCTGACAGGTAGGGGGCCGGCGCGCGTTCCACCACTTTCTGGTTGCGCCGCTGGACGGAGCAGTCGCGTTCCCACAGGTGGTAAATCTGCCCGTGGCTGTCGCCCAGGATCTGGACCTCCACATGGCGGGCGCGCAGGATCATCTTTTCCAGATAGCCCTCGCCATTGCCGAAAGCGGCTTCGGCCTCCCGACGGCCTTCAAGGACCTTCTCCTCCAGCTCTTCCTCGGACATGATCGGCCGCATTCCGCGCCCGCCGCCGCCCCAGGAGGCTTTGAGCATCAACGGATAGCCCACCTCAGCCGCCTGTTTTTTGGTGGTTTCGATGCCGTCGCCCAGCACATCGGTGGCAGGGATGACAGGCACGCCGGCCTTGATGGCCACCTGCCGCGCCGATGCCTTATCACCAAGCGCGCGCATAGTTTCGGCGCGTGGCCCGATGAATTTGATGCCGTTCTTGGTGCAAGCATCGACAAAATCGGGGTTCTCGGACAGAAGCCCGTAGCCCGGATGGATCGCATCCGCGCCGGACATTTTGGCCACGCGAATGATCTCGTCTATGGACAGGTAGGCTTGGACGGGCCCCAGCCCCTCGCCGATGTGATAGGCTTCATCCGCCTTGAACCGGTGCAGACCCAGCTTGTCTTCCTCGGCGAAGACGGCGACGGTTTTCTTGCCCATCTCATTGGCGGCGCGCATCACGCGGATGGCGATTTCACCCCGGTTTGCAATCAGGATTTTCTTGAAATCGGCCATGGCTTGCACCCTCGCTATGTGTCGTCATTTTGCAGTCGCAGCATCCTTATGCGGGAAATGACCCGCCGTAAACTGGCTACATGTGGGTAGTTTCCCCTAGAGGTGCGCCTGCGACGCTTGCGGAGCTTTTGCGTCATTTTGGGGATGTTGACCCCCCAGACCATGTCGATGCTGTCAGGGGTTAGAGCAGGCAGTGCCGCAGGTCCGCCAGCGTTTTGGTGCCGAGCTGGCCCATATTGGCCTCCATATCCTTGCGCAGCATATCTGCCAGATGGGCCGGGCCTTTTTGCCCCGCTGCCCCTAGGGCATAATGCCAGGCGCGGCCCAACATGACGAAATCGGCGCCCAGGGCCAGCGCGCGGATGATGTCGAGCCCGCCCTCCACGCCGCTGTCGAAGATCACCGGCAGGGTCGTCGCGGCCCGCACATGTGGCAGCGCCGAGATCGCGCCTTGAGCGGCATCAAATTGCCGGCCGGCATGGTTGGAGATCCAGATCGCATCCACACCCGCATCCTGCAGCCGGGCCGCGTCATCCGGGCGGGTGACCCCTTTGACAATCAGCGGCCCCGACCACGCATCGCGCAGCCGTTTTAGGTAGTCCCAATCGGGCGAGGTGCGCAGCAGGTAGCCGATATGCTCTGTGGAGGGGAGCTGACCCTTGAAATCGGAATATTTATCGAGCGTTTTCATGCGCGGCATGCCGGTCTGGCGAATGCCATTGAGCCAGACGGGGCATTGCGCGGCCTGCAGTGCCAGCCGGGGCGTCAGCTTCGGGGGCTGGGTCAGCCCGCCGCGTGTCTGGCGTTCACGCCTGCTTGCCACCGGGACATCCACCGTCAGAATAAGAGTATTGAACCCGGCGGCGCGCGCGCGGGAGATCATATCGTCACGGATCGCTTCGTCGCGGGGCGGGTACATCTGGAACCAGGCATGTTCGCCCAGATGGGGGGCGATGTCCTCGGGCGTGGTCGTGGCCACTGTGGACATGGTGTAGGGGATGCCGATGTCGGAAGCGGTTTGCGCCAGCATCCGCTCCGCCCCCGGCCAGATCAGGCCCGACATGCCGACCGGAGAGATGCCAAAAGGCAGCGGAAACCCGCGGCCAAGCAACGTGGTTGTGAGATCCGGCTTGAATTCGCCATGCAGGATTGAGGCGCGAAACAGCACCGCATCAAGCGCCTCGCGGTTGCGGCGCGCGGTCTGCTCGTCCCCGGTGGCGCTGTCGAGATATTCCCAGACGAAATGCGGGATACGCCGCCGCGCGGCACGGCGCAGGTCGGAGATAGCGGGAAATTTCGAATGTAGGTCCATGGCGGGTTTGTCCGGTCATTCCGTCGCTTTGTCCAGAGAAACCGCTGGAACATATATAGAACACCTCTTTCCCTGAACCGGGCTTCGCGCTATCTTGAAACTTATGAGCAGTTCCGACGATTTCGACGCCTTCGAGGCGGCTTCCCATACGCCCTTGTCGCAGCGCGCCTTTGGGGCGGCGGTGGCCTCCCGCGCGGCACCTTATCTTGAGGGGCTGAACCCCGCGCAGCGCGCGGCGGTGGAGACGCTCGACGGCCCCGTGTTGATGCTGGCAGGCGCGGGCACCGGCAAGACGCGGGCGCTGACGGCGCGGATCGCGCATCTGCTGACCACGGGATCGGCACGGCCCAATGAAATTCTGGCCGTGACCTTCACCAACAAAGCCGCCCGCGAGATGAAGGAACGCGTGGGCAAGCTGCTGGGCGAGGCGGTGGAAGGCGTGCCATGGTTGGGCACGTTCCATTCGATCTGCGTGAAGCTTCTGCGCCGCCATGCGGAGCTGGTCGGGTTGAAGTCCAACTTCACCATTCTCGACACGGATGACCAGTTGCGGCTGCTCAAGCAGCTGATCGCAGCCGAAGGCATTGACGACAAGCGGTGGCCTGCGCGGATGCTGGCGGGGCTGATCGACCAGTGGAAGAACCGCGCCTGGACGCCGGAGGCGCTGCCCGCATCGGAGGCCGGGGCCTATAACAACCGCGGCGGCGAGTTTTACGCAGCCTACCAGCAACGGCTGAAGACACTGAACGCGGTCGATTTCGGCGACCTGCTGCTGCATATGGTGACGATCTTTCAGAACCACGACGATGTGCTGGCGCAATACCAGCGGTGGTTCAAATACATCCTTGTGGACGAGTATCAGGATACCAACGTGGCCCAGTATATGTGGCTGCGCCTGCTGGCCGCCGGGCACCGCAATATTTGTTGCGTAGGTGACGATGACCAGTCGATCTACGGCTGGCGCGGCGCGGAGGTCGGCAACATTTTGCGCTTTGAGACCGACTTTGAGGGCGCAAAAATTGTTAAATTGGAACAAAACTACCGTTCCACCGAGCATATTCTGGCAGCCGCCTCGGGCGTGATTGCGGGCAATAAGGGCCGGCTTGGCAAGACCCTTTTTACCGAAGCCCACGGCGGGGAGAAGGTGCGCCTGATCGGCCATTGGGACGGCGAGGAAGAGGCGCGCTGGATCGGGGACGAGATCGAGGCCATGCAGGTGGGCACGCGGGGCATGGCGCCGATATCGCTTAATGATATGGCGATCCTCGTGCGTGCCTCCCATCAGATGCGCGCCTTTGAGGACCGGTTCCTGACCATCGGGTTGCCCTACCGCGTCATCGGGGGCCCACGCTTTTATGAGCGGATGGAGATACGTGACGCAATGGCCTATTTCCGGCTTGCGGTCTCCCCCGATGATGATCTCGCGTTTGAGCGGATCGTGAACACTCCGAAACGCGGGCTTGGCGACAAGGCGCAGCAGAAAATTCAGGTCACGGCGCGGGCAAATGGCGTGTCGCTGCATGAGGGCGCGCGGCTGCTGCTTATGGCCAAGGGGCTGGGCGGCAAGGGCGCGGTGGAGCTGCAGAAGCTGGTGGACGGCATTGACCGCTGGTCGGGGCAGGTGCGGGCGGAGGCTGACACCCATATCGAGCTGGCCGAAATGATGCTGGAAGAATCCGGCTATACCGAGATGTGGCAGAACGACAAAACGCCTGAAGCGCCGGGCCGGCTGGACAACCTGAAAGAACTGATCAAGGCGCTGGAAGGATTTGAAAACCTGCAAGGCTTCCTCGAACACATCTCCCTTGTCATGGACAATGACACGGAGGCCGCAGGCGAGCAGGTCTCGATCATGACACTGCACGGGGCCAAGGGGCTGGAATTTCCGGCCGTGTTCCTGCCGGGCTGGGAAGACGGGTTGTTCCCCTCGCAACGCTCTATGGATGAGAGCGGCCTGAAAGGTCTGGAAGAAGAGCGCCGCCTTGCCTATGTCGGCATCACCCGCGCCGAAGAGCTATGCACGATCAGCTTTGCCGGCAACCGGCGGGTCTACGGGCAGTGGCAGTCGCAACTGCCCTCCCGCTTCATTGACGAGCTGCCCGAGGCGCATGTGGAGGTGCTGACACCGCCGGGTCTTTACGGCCATCAGGGGGGTAACATGGCGCAGGCCTCACCAGTGCTGCAGGCCGTGGCGGAAAGCGATCTGCATGACAAGGCGGCCAGCGCGAATGTCTATAACTCCCCCGGTTGGCGGCGGCTGCAGGAACGGCAGGGCAGGCGCGGTATGGGCCAGCCGCGCGAGACCAAGAATATGGTGATTGACGCGCAGGCGGTCTCTGCCTTTATAACGGGGCAGCGGGTGTTTCACCAGAAATTCGGCTACGGCACGGTGGAGGCGATAGAAGGCGACAAGCTAGATATTGCGTTTGACAAAGCCGGCACCAAAAAGGTCGTCGGCAAATTTCTGGTCGCGGCTGAAAGCGCCGGGGACGTGCCGTTTTAGCCTGCCTTTAAGGCGCTTTTCGCCCTGCTCTACCCGCATGGCTGGCTGAAGAAGTCTCAAAACAGCCGCATTCTTAGCTAAATTTCTGCTGATTTTATATGCCATCTCTCCGCGCGGCGAACAGGCTTTTGGTGGCCGGTGCCCGATGACGTTGAAGCAGTTTAGAAAGTATGAGGGCATAGATCATGACGCCGTATCCCAAGAAGAATTTCAGCCTGACGGCAAAACTGGTGGCAACCGCCGCCGCCGGCCTGATGGTGACGGCATCATCCGCGCTCGCCGTGAATGACAATCGAAACGCAGATCTGCCGATTGTTAAGGTGCAGCTTGTCGAGGATATCGGCGCAAGCGAGCGCGTGAATTTCTCAGGTAAATTGCGGATGTTGTCCCAGCGCATTCCGGCCGCGGCCTGCAACTACAACGCGGGCGTGGCCCCCGATGTTGCGCGTGATGTTTTGTCCGGCGCGGCTGACGAATTCGACAAGATCGTCAACGCGCTGACCTATGGCGATCCGTCAATGAACGTCATCGGGGAGGAAACCCGCCGCAAGACGTTGCACCGCATTGGCAAGCTGAACGAGCTTTGGGCGCCGTTCCGGCAGTCGGTTGACGTCATGCTGGAAAAGCCGAATGACGCCGCCGCCTATAGCGGGCTGGCCGAAAACAACATGCGCCTGCTCGATGCAGCCAAACGCCTTGTGAGTGAAATTTCTGGCCAGTACTCGAACCCGGCCGAGCTGCTGCAATCGGATGCGCTGGTCATCGATATTGCGGGTCGGCAGCGGATGCTGACGCAGAAAATCTCCAAAGAGGCCTGCATGATATGGAGCGGCATGGGCGATGCAGACACGGCGAAGGCGCTGGCCGATACGATGAACCTGTTTGAGGTCTCGCTTTCGGCCCTGATCAACGGTCTGCCCGAAGCCGGCATCATCCCGGCCCCGAATGAAGAGATCAAGACGGGCTTGGACGAAATCTGGGCCGACTGGACCGCTATGAAGGTGACCCTGGCCGAGTTGACTGAGGGCGAGGGCATTCCGGCTGACACGCAGGTCGCAACCTTTAAAAAGCTCAACACCACCTTGGCCAACATGAACGCAGTTGTGGGCATGTATACGGAACGGGCGAAATACGAGTATTAAGTCTCCGCCCTGCGCCTAGCCGCGCAGGATCGGATAGAACGACGCAATCAGCAACCCGGCCATCAGCCAGTTAAAGCTGCGCAGACGGCCGGGATTTGTCAGGAAAGCCCTCATTTGCTGCCCAAGCAGGGTCCAGCAGCTGACGGATGGCGCGTTAACCAGCCCAAACACAAGCGCCACTGTGGCGGCCGTCAAGGTTGAACTGCTGCCCGAATAGGCGCTGACAGCGGTCAACGCCATGGCCCAGGCCTTTGGGTTCACCCATTGAAATGCCGCTGCTTGCAGAAACGTCATCGGGTGGCCCGCGGCTTCGCCCTCTGCCGGTGGGGCAGCATTGGCGATCTTCCAGGCGAGCCAACCCATGTAAAGCACCGCACCAATTTTCAGCGCGGTATGCAGCGCCGGAACCACGTCGAATATCTGCCCAAGCCCCAGCCCGACCAGAAACACCATCAGCGTGAAGCCAATTGCGATCCCCAGCATATGCGGCACGCTGCGAAGAAACCCAAAATTTGCACCCGACGCCATCAGCATCAAGTTATTCGGCCCAGGCGTGATGGAGGACACGAAAGCGAAGCCCACGAGGCCATAGAGAAGGTCAATGTTCATGGAGGCAACGATAGTGCGGCGGCCGAGCTATTGAATTGCGTTATTGCGACCTGGCGCGATTTTTGCGCAATATTGCGGCGTGATGGATCAGTTAAGCGAAAAAATATTGCAAGCGCTGGAGCGCGATGGCCGGATCAGCAATCTTGATCTGGCGGAGCAGGTCGGCCTGTCGCCCTCCGCCTGCCTGCGCCGCGTTCAGGATCTGGAACGTCGGGGGGTGATCAAAGGCTACCGCGCCGTGCTGGACCGCGATCAGATGGGGGCAGGTTTTGCCGCCTATGTCACAGTGGGGCTATCCGATCATTCGAAAGCCAGTCAGGAGGCGTTTGAACGCTCCATCGGTCGGGCGCGCGAGGTTCGGGAGTGTCACAACATTACCGGCGCGGTCGAATATCTGCTGCGTGTCGAATGCGCGGATCTGGCTGCCTACAAGCATTTCCACACGGAAATTCTGGGCACCTTGCCGCAGGTTAATGCGATCACAAGCTATATTGTTATGGGCTCCCCCAAAGACGAGCGGGCATAAAAAACGGTGGTACCAAGGGAGGATCGGCACCACCGTTCTTATTGCCACGGTCCCACCTGGGAGGAGGAGTAGGTCGGACCGTACGTGCACCAAGCCTTGGGAGGAGGTAAGGCGTTGGTGCGGTTTGCGGCGTCCATCAATCGGGAGGAAATAGGGATCGCCGCAAATTCTTATTTCGTGTGCGCGGCCTCATAGGCGATGCGCTTGATCTCGGAGCGGTGAATGCCCAGGTCAGCAAGCTCGCGACCGGAAAGAGCATTCAGCTCGGTAAAAGTCGTGCGGTAGACTTTGGCGCGAGCGGCGCGTTCGGCCAGATCGGCATAGACGCCACGCAGACGGTCAATCAGACCGGATTGAGTATCAGAGATATAGGCCATGAGCATCTCCTTTTCTGTGCTGTGCCCCGGTTGCGTTCTGTGCTTGCCGTGGCGGGTTATCTCTTGTTGTGATCAACATATGGGATTTTGCTGCAGCGCCGCAATAGCCCCCGCATCAATGCTGCTATGCAGCATTTGCATGGCTTAAATCATTGATTTTAATTGGTTAACCTTGGGGCAAGATGCCTCCTATTTGGGCGGATTGTAAACGTATTACGCTTCAATATCTGGTCAAAAGGTTAATTATTGACCAATGGCTAACAAAGGCGGGGTTGCCCTTACGGCCGGCGCTCTCCAATTAGGCGGTATGGCATAAAAAGGGGCGTGCGGATGTCGATCACGAAAGAGCAGGTTTTGAAACAATTGGCGGGCCTTGGCTTGCCAGATGGCGGCGACCTTGTCTCGCGTGACATGATCCGGGCGCTGACGGTGGAGGGTGACGCGGTCAGATTCGTCATCGAGGTCGCGCCCGACCTGGCACCCAAGTTTTCAGGCGTGCGCGATGCCGCGCAGGCGATTGTGTCGCGGATGGAGGGCGTCGGCTCCGTTTCCGCCGTTTTGACGGCACATGGGCCGGCGGCGAAAAGCGCAACCCCATCTGGTGCGCCGCCCAGCCTCAAAGTTGGTGGCCATCCCAAACCGCAGTCAGAGCCCACAAAACCCTCGGGCGTTGACCGGATCGTCGCGATTGCCTCGGGCAAGGGGGGGGTGGGTAAATCGACCCTGTCCTCGAACCTGGCTGTGGCACTTGCAAAACAGGGGCGCCGGGTGGGGCTTCTGGATGCCGATATATATGGCCCGTCCCAGCCACGCATGATGGGTGTGTCGGAGCGCCCGAAATCACCTGACGGCAAAACGATCATCCCGCTGACCTCGCATGGGGTCACCATGATGAGCATTGGGCTGATGGTGGAGCCCGAAAAGGCCGTGGTTTGGCGCGGACCCATGCTGATGGGCGCGCTGCAGCAGATGATGGGCCAGGTCGAGTGGGGGGAGCTGGATATTCTGCTTGTCGACCTGCCACCCGGCACGGGCGATGTGCAACTGACACTTTGCACCAAGACGCAGATGACGGGGGCGATCGTTGTTTCCACCCCGCAGGATGTGGCGCTGCTGGATGCGCGCAAGGCGCTTGATATGTTCAAGACCCTGCATACACCGGTTCTGGGTCTGGTTGAAAACATGTCCCATTATATATGTCCTACCTGCGGGACAGAGGCGCATATCTTTGGCCATGGCGGCGTTGCAGCAGAGGCGAAGACGCTTGGCCTGCCATTCCTGGGCGAGATACCGCTTGACCTGGACATTCGATTGGCCGGCGATGGCGGAACACCGATTGCGGCAGGCGACGGCCCGCTGGCGGAAGCCTATGCGCAGCTGGCCAGCCGGCTGGTTGAAGGCGGTATGGCCTAGGCTAGTCGTTTCTCACTATATACTTGGCACCGACGCGCAGATCCGCGGCGTCGGGCTGGGCGCCCTTGTATGCTGTTTGACCGGCGTTTTGCAAAAGGACGCCTATTTGGTCGCGCGGAACCGGAAAAATCAACGCTTGATCGGCGAATCAATTCGACTCATCTTTGAGTGATTCGGGCGGAGCGGATCGTGCCGGCACCGCCAATTTGACACAAATTCGGGAAATATCAGGGAAATCATGGGAAATAATGGTGCGTTCAAAGACCTACCACATCTTGTGTTTTGCCTCTGGGGTGCCCGCTACACCGTCCGAATTTGATCCCTCCGGCGCTCTTCCGTGAGTGCAATTTCCCACGAATGCCCATTAAGTGGGGAAGATTTCCATTGATTACCATCGTTCGCCAAGGCATAAAGTTCCCACGAAGAGGACGGGCCCAAAGATAACAAGGGGCACCTAAGAACCCCGTATAAGGCGACCGAAAAGGTTTCATACAGGCACCCATCCCCTTCGAAAGACGTCGATCCCTGCGCGAGCAGACATCCCCCCAGGTGGCGCGGGTTCGACACTCCCCAAGTGGGAACACGCGGCGAGTTGATCAGTGGCAGCAGATCAACTCGCCGTTTCCATTTCTAAGGACAGCTTGGGCGGGATGCGGCACAAAGGGGTCACAGCAGTGGCACGACGGTTCAGAGGCGAAAGCGTCCACAAGGTGGACAGCAAGGGCAGGGTGTCCATCCCGGCCCTGTTTCGCCGTGTGCTGGAGGCAGGTGACCCGGACTGGAAAGACGGGCTGCAACCCAATGTCGTGATCGTCTATGGCGGCGACAGCCAGAATTACCTGGAATGCTACACCCAACAGGCGATTGACGAGGTTGACGCAAAGATCAGCGCGTTGCCCCGCGGCTCCAAACGCCGCCGCGCGTTAGAGCGCATTTTCAACGGCCAATCCCTGCCAACCCAGACCGATGATACCGGGCGGCTCGTGCTGCCTGCAAAGCTGCGCGACAAGGTGGGCATCACCAACGAGGCTTATTTCGCGGCCTCAGGCGATACATTCCAGATTTGGGAGCCCACAGCCTTTGCCGCGCGCGACGATGATATCGAGGCCTTCATCGCCATGGAGGGAGAAGATTTCGACCCCCTGACCTGGCTGGATGATGACCCGTTTGGCAGCAGCGGGGAGTAGAAAGTGGCAGATGTCGTGCGTGCAGCCGCTTCCGATGCCCCGCACCTGCCGGTTCTGATCGATGCCATCCTGGCGCATGTCACCACTCAGGGTGTCTGGGTTGATGGCACGTTCGGCGCAGGCGGCTATGCCCGCGCTTTCCTCGACGCAGGCGCGGCGCAGGTCATTGGCATCGACCGCGACCCTGCCGTGTTTGAGATGGCGCAGGTCTGGGCGGATGGTTTCGGCGACCGGCTGAAACTGGTCGCGGGCACCTTTTCTGACCTGGACATGCTGGCAGGCGACGCGGGGCCTTTGGACGGGGTGGTGCTGGACCTCGGCGTCTCATCCATGCAGCTGGATCAGCCGGGGCGCGGGTTTTCGTTCCTGCGCGATGGCCCGCTTGATATGCGCATGGCGCAGGACGGCCCGTCCGCGGCGGATTTGGTAAACGGCGCGGATGAAGCATTGCTGGCCGATATCCTGTTTCAGTATGGCGAGGAACGCGCGTCGCGGCGGATTGCGCGTGCCATCATTGCCGCCCGCCCGATCACCACAACCGGTGCATTAGCCGAAGTGATCGAGGGCGTGTTGCCAAAGTCAAAACCGGGGCAAAGCCATCCCGCAACCCGCAGCTTTCAAGCCATCCGCATCGCGGTAAATGACGAATTCGGGCAGCTGATCAGCGGGTTGGAGGCGGCTGAACGTGCGCTGCGCCCGGGCGGCCAGCTTGCCGTCGTGAGCTTTCATTCGCTTGAGGACCGCATCGTCAAGAAATTCATGGCGGCGCGTGCCGGGGCCACAGGGGGCGGGTCGCGCCATGCGCCAGCGGTTGAGAAAGACGCGCCAACATTCGCGCTGACACCGCGCCGCGCCATCGTCGCCGACAAGGATGAGCTGGCCCGCAACCCCCGCGCGCGCTCCGCCAAGCTGCGCGTCGCCACCCGCACCGACACGCCTTCGCGCGCTGTGGAACGGGCAGGGCTTGGGCTGCCAAAACTCGTAGGGAAGGAGCTGCTGTAATGCGTGGATTGTTATTTGGTCTGGTTGCCGTGGCCGTGATGGGGCTGGCCTACTGGTCCTATTCCGAGAATTACAAAACCCGCGACGCGCTGCGCGTGGCCGGGCAGCTGCAACGCGAGATCGGCAAGCAGCGTGAAACCCTCGCTGTTTTGCAGGCCGAATGGGCCTATCTGAATCGGCCCGACCGGCTGGAAGACCTGGCCCGGCTGAATTTTGACCGTCTGCAATTGCTGCCCATCACCCGCGACCAGTTCGGCGAGGTGGCCCAGGTAGGCTACCCCCCGGCGCAGTTTGATTTCGAGGACCTGAGCGGCTCGGTCGAGGTGCAGGGCCAGCTTGACACAGATGCCGAAGCAGATGGAGACACCCCGTAATGCGCACCCCCCTTCGCCCGCTCGCCCGCATTCTGGCCGCCCGCCAACGTGGGGAAAATGCTGACCGGATCGAGGCCGACAATATCCGCGCGCGCCACGAGGAAATGCGCGACCGAATGCGGTTGCGCGCCCAATCCCGGCTGCTATTTACCGCCGTATTGTTTCTGGCGGGCTTTACGGTCGTGGGCACCCGCATGGCCGTGCTGGCATCGTCCGAGGCGGTGGAACCGCGCGCCTCCGCCAGCTCAGCGGCGATTGTCGCGCAGCGCGCCAATATCGAGGACCGCAATGGCCGGGTGCTTGCCACAAACCTCATCACCAACGCGCTTTACGCCCAGCCCCATCTGATGATCGAGCCGCACCGCGCCGCCACAGAACTGGCCGCCATTTTCGCGGACCTCAAGCAGGAGGAACTGGTCGAGGATTTCACCGGCAACCGCAAGTTCCTATGGGTGAAAAAGAAGATCAGCCCGGAGCAGATGCAGGCTGTTCATGACATTGGCGAGCCCGGTTTGCTGTTCGGTCCGCGCGAGATGCGACTGTACCCCAATGGCCGGCTTGGCGCCCATGTTCTGGGCGGGGCCAGCTTCGGCCGCGAAGGCGTGCATTCGGCGGAGGTGATCGGCACCGCAGGCATCGAAAAAGCCTTTGACGACTACCTGCGCGACCCCGCCCATGAGGGCGCGCCTTTGACCCTGTCGTTGGATATGACCGTGCAACAGGCCATGCGCCGCGTGCTGTGGGGCGGCATGAAGCTGATGAATGCCAAAGGTGCCACGGCCGTGTTGATGAAGGTGGATACGGGAGAGGTTATCTCCCTCGTGTCGCTGCCGGATTTCGACCCCAACAACCGCCCGCGCCCCGCCCTAGAAGGCGACCCCTCCGACAGCCCGCTGTTTAACCGCGCGGTGCAGGGCGTCTACGAACTTGGCTCCACCTTCAAGGTTTTCACCGCCGCGCAAGCGTTAGAGCTGGGATTGGTGAACCCCAATACTCTGCTTGAAACGAAAGGCCCGCTGACCTGGGGCCGCTACAAGATCCGGGACTATAACGACTATGGCGACATCCTAACCGTGTCGGATGTGATCGTGAAGTCCTCCAATATCGGGACGGCCCGCATGGCGCTGAATATCGGTGCGGCGCGTCAGAAGGATTTTCTGTCCCAGCTTGGTTTTTTTGACCCCACCCCGGTGCAGTTGGTCGAGGCCCCCGGCGCCAAGCCGATCCTGCCCAAGAAATGGTCCGAGTTGCACACGATGACCGTCAGCTACGGCCACGGCATCGCCGCAAGCCCGCTGCATCTGGCAGCGGCCTATGCCACGGTGGTGGGCGGCGGCACGCTGATCGAACCCACGCTGATCAAGAGAGACACCCCTCAGAACGGCCCGCGCATCATCTCGGAACGCACGGCGGCGCAAATCAACACGATGCTGAGCGCCGTGGTGACAGAGGGGACGGCCTCTTTCGCGAAGGACACGGGCTATCTTGTAGGCGGTAAAACAGGCACCGCCGACAAACCCAAAACCCGTGGTGGCGGCTATTACAAGGACAAGGTCATCGCGACCTTCGCGTCGGCCTTCCCGATGGATGACCCGCAATATGTGCTGGTGGTCACCCTTGATGAGCCGTCGGAGAACTCCGGCAAGAAGCCCCGCCGCACCGCCGGCTGGACGGCGGTTCCGGTGGCCGCAGAGATCATCAAGCGTACGGCGCCGCTTCTGGGGCTGAGACCCGTTGAAAGACCTGCCACATCTAAGGTAACACCCGTCAAACATTGAGAACGCGGGCAAGCAGGGGGCCAGCCGCATGGGGCAAGTGGTGAAACGGCTGAGCGCCTTGGGACTGACCGCCGCAGGTGGCCGGGATGCCGAGGTGACGGGCCTCAGCGTTGACAGCCGCGACGTCCGTCCGGGCCATCTTTTTGCGGCCCTGCCGGGCTCGAACGCGCATGGCGCGACCTTTATCAAATATGCGCTTCGGATGGAGGCAGGGGCCATCCTGACCGACCCGGAAGGCGCCGAGATTGCCACCGACGATCTCGAGGGGGCCGATGTGGCGCTGGTCATCACCGAAGACCCGCGTCAGGCGCTGGCCTATGCCGCAAAGCTGTGGTTCGGAGGGCAACCCGGCACGATGGTCGCGGTGACCGGCACCAATGGTAAGACTTCGGTCGCAAGTTTCACCCGCCAGATATGGGCGGAGCTGGGGTTGGAAGCCGCCAACATTGGCACCACCGGTGTCGAGGGCGCTTTCTCTGCCCCGATGAGCCACACCACGCCCGAACCCATCACCCTGCACCGCATTCTCGCGGAAATGTCCGCCGCAGGTGTCACCCATGCCGCGATGGAGGCATCCTCCCACGGACTGGCACAGCGCCGCTTGGACGGCGTGCATCTGATGGCCGCGGCCTTCACCAATTTCACCCAGGACCATTTGGACTATCACGCGGATTTCGCCGAATATTTCAACGCCAAAGCAGGGCTGTTTCGCCGCGCGCTGGCGCAGGACGGCGTGGCCGTGATCAATATGGACGACGCGCGCGGGCCGGATGTGGCCGCTATCGCGCGGGGCCGGGGGCATCACCTGTTGCGGGTCGGCAGTAGCGAGGGGTGCGAGCTGCGGCTCCTGAACCAGCGCTTTGACGCCACGGGTCAGGAGCTGCGCTTTGCCTATGGCGATGACGTGCATCAGCTGCGGTTGGACCTGATCGGCGGCTTTCAGGCGGCCAATGTGCTGGTGGCTGCGGGGCTGGCCATTGGCAGCGGCGCGAAACCGGCTGAGGTATTCCAGACCCTGCCGATGCTGCGCACTGTGCGCGGCCGGATGCAGAAGGCCGCGACACGGGCCAATGGGGCGGCGGTCTTTGTTGATTACGCCCATACCCCCGCCGCCTTGGAAACCGCGCTGCAGGCCATGCGCCCCCATGTCATGGGCCGGCTCGTCGTCGTGTTCGGGGCCGGCGGCGACCGTGATGCGGGCAAGCGCCCCCTGATGGGCAAGGCCGCGCAGCACAATGCGGATGTGGTGTTTGTAACCGATGACAACCCGCGCAGCGAGGAACCGGCCAGCATCAGAGCCGCGATCATGCAGGCGGTCCCCGGCGGCACCGAAGTCGGCGACCGGGCGGAGGCGATTTTGCGCGGCGTTGACGCCCTTGGCCCCGGCGACACGCTGTTGATCGCAGGCAAAGGGCACGAGACCGGGCAGATTGTGGGCGATGACGTGCTGCCCTTTGACGATGTGGAGCAGGCATCCATCTCCGTGGCGGCCCTTGATGGGGGAATTTGACGATGGCCCTTTGGACAGCACAGGAAGCCGCCGCAGCCACGGGTGGGCGCGCGACGTGCGATTGGCAGGCGGATGGCGTCTCCATCGACACGCGCACGATTGAACCGGGTGATCTGTTTGTTGCACTGAAGGATGTCCGCGATGGCCATGACTTCGTTGCGCAAGCGTTGGAAAAGGGGGCGGGTGCCGCGCTGGTGACCCGCATCCCCGAGGGTGCGCCGGATCATGCCCCGCTTTTGATTGTCGATGATGTGCTGTCTGCTTTGGAATCGCTTGGCCGCGCGGCACGGGCTCGGACGCAAGCCAAGGTGATCGGCGTCACAGGCTCCGTCGGCAAGACATCGACCAAGGAAATGCTGCGCAGCGCCTTGGGCGGGCAGGGCGTCGTGCACGCGGCTGAGAAAAGCTACAACAATCATTGGGGCGTGCCCCTGACCCTGGCCCGCATGCCGCGAGACGCCGATTTCGCGGTGATCGAGATCGGCATGAACCACCCCGGCGAGATCGCCCCGCTGGCGCGGATGGCGCAGCTGGATGTGGCGCTGATCACCATCGTGGCCCCGGCGCATCTGGCGGCCTTTGACAGCGTCGCGGGGATCGCCCGCGAGAAAGCCGCCATTTTCGAGGGGCTGCGCGAAGGCGGGACCGCCATTATCAACGGTGATCTCGACGTGACAGAGCTGCTGCGTGCGCAAGCGCCGGGCACCTGCCTGAGCTTCGGGACAGATGAAAGCTGCGACTGGTGGCTGCTTGCCGCAGAGGCAAGCGACGACACAACCATCTGCCGCGCCCGCCATGACGGCGCGCCGCTGCTTTTCAAGATCGCAGCACCCGGCAAGCATGTGGCCATGAACGGGCTGGCCTGTCTGGCGGCCAGCGTGGCGGCGGGGGCGGACCTGGCGCGCTGCGTGATTGCGCTTGGCGCGTGGCAACCACCACAGGGGCGGGGCCGCCGCCATTTCATTGCGATTGATGCGGCAGGGGAGACGCCGGGCCTCGACCTTTTCGATGACGCCTACAATGCAAACCCGGCATCAGTAGGCGCGGCGCTTGATGTGCTCGCCCATGCGAACCCGACACATGTCTCGGGTCGGCGCGTGGCGATCCTGGGCGATATGAAGGAGCTGGGCGAGACCGAGGCCGCGTTGCACGCCGCGCTGGCTGACCTGGATGCCATGGCAGAGATCGACGTTATCCATTGCGTTGGCCCCCTGATGGCCCATTTGCACAACGCGCTACCCTCCGACAAACAGGGCCATTGCGCCGAAAGCGCGGCACAGCTGGCGGGCGCGCCATGGGAGCTGGTGCGGCCCGGCGACGTGGTCATGGCAAAAGGGTCGCTGTCGATGAATATGGCGCTGATCGTTGACGCGATCCGAAATTTGGGTCACTCGGTAGCCAGAAATGACGGGGGACACCGCTAGATGTTGTATTGGCTGACCGCTTTCTCGGATGGGGGCGATTTTTTCAACCTGTTCCGCTACATCACGTTTCGCGCGGGCGGGGCCTTCTTTACCGCGCTGATTTTCGGGTTTCTCTTTGGTCAGCCGCTGATCAACCTGCTGAAGCGAAAACAACGCAATGGCCAGCCGATCCGCGATGACGGGCCGGAGGGGCATCTGATCACCAAGCAAGGCACGCCGACCATGGGCGGCGTCCTGATCCTGGGCGCGCTGATCCTGTCGAGCCTGATGTGGGCGCGGCTCGATAATGGTTTTGTCTGGATCGTGCTGCTGGTGACCATAGGGTTCGGGGCGATCGGCTTTGTCGATGACTACGCGAAAGTGACGCAGAACAGCCATGGCGGCATCTCAGCGCGGTCGCGCCTGATTACGGGTTTCGCGATCTCCGCGGTGGCGGGCTTTGTGGCAACACAGCTGCACCCTGTCGGGCTCGTCAACCAGCTGGCGCTGCCGGTCTTCAAGGACACGCTGATCAATCTGGGCTTTCTGTTCATCCCCTTTGCCATGTTTGTCATTGTGGGGGCGGCCAACTCGGTCAACCTGACGGACGGGCTGGATGGGTTGGCCATCATGCCCGTGATGATCGCGGCTGGCGCACTTGGGGTGATCGCCTATGCCGTGGGCCGTGTCGATTTCACCGATTATCTCGGGTTGCATTACGTGCCGGGTACGGGCGAGCTGCTGATATTTGTGGCCGGCATCATCGGCGGGGGCCTTGGCTTCTTGTGGTATAACGCACCGCCTGCCGCAGTGTTTATGGGCGATACCGGCTCGCTGGCTTTGGGCGGCGCGCTTGGGACAATTGCGGTGCTGACCAAGCACGAGCTGGTCATGGGCATCATCGGCGGCCTTTTCGTGGTGGAGACGCTCAGCGTGATCATTCAGGTTCTCTACTATAAGCGCACCGGTAAGCGGGTGTTCCTGATGGCTCCCATCCACCACCATTTCGAGAAAAAGGGATGGGCCGAGCCGCAGATCGTCATCCGCTTCTGGATCATCTCCCTGATCCTCGCGATGATCGGGCTGGCCACGCTGAAGATCAGATGAGCGGCGCGCAGAAATTTCTGGCCAGAAATTTTGCGTTGGGAGCGGTCCTGTGATTCCGGTGCAGGGCTATCGCGGGACTCAGGTGGCGGTGCTGGGGCTTGGCCGCTCCGGCCTGTCTGCGGCGCGCGCCTTGCGGGAAGGCGGTGCGACGCCGATTGTCTGGGACGACAATAAAGCGGCGCGGACCACTGCAGAAGGCGAAGGCTTCGCGCTGCGCGACCTGAACAAGCAAGGGGCGTTTGAGGGCGTGGCAGCGCTCATTGTGTCACCCGGCATTCCGCATCTTTATCCGCAGCCCAACAAGGTCGTGGCTGCCGCCTGGGCTGCGGGCGTGCCGGTCGACAACGACATCTCGCTGTTCTTCCAAAGCTTCGCGACGCAGGCATGGGAGCAGATGGACCAGATGCCCAAGGTCATTGCGGTAACCGGATCCAACGGCAAATCCACGACCTCTGCCCTGATCCACCACATCCTGACCCATGTCGGGCGACCGACGCAGCTGGCAGGCAATATCGGGCGGGGTGTGCTGGATATCGAGCCTGCGATTGACGGGGAGGTCGTGGTGCTTGAGCTGTCGAGCTACCAGACCGACCTGGCCCGCAACCTGACCCCCGATGTCGCGGTACTGACGAATTTGAGCCCCGACCATCTGGACCGGCACGCGGGCTTTGGCGGCTATTTCGCGGCCAAACGCCGGCTCTTTGCCGAGGGCGGGCCCGACCGCGCGGTGATCGGCGTGGACGAGCCGGAAGGCCAGTATCTGGCCAACCAACTTGCAGGCAGTGCCAGCGACGACCGGGTAATCCGGGTCTCTAGCGGCCACAAGCTCGGCGGGCCGGGTTGGTGCGTCTCCGCGCGCAAGGGGTTTTTGGCCGAGACCCGCAAAGGCAAGCAGATGGCCAGCATCGACCTGCGCGGCGTGCCGGGGTTGCCGGGCGCGCATAACCACCAGAATGCCTGCGCGGCCTATGCGGCCTGCCGCAGCCTTGGGCTGGCCCCAAAGGTGATCGAGAAGGCGTTTCACAGCTTTGCGGGGCTGCCGCACCGGTCGCAACGGGTGGCAGAGATTGACGGCGTGGCCTTCGTCAATGACAGCAAGGCCACCAATGTCGACAGCGCCGCCAAAGCGCTGCAGGCCTTCAAAAAAATCCGCTGGATCTGCGGGGGCCTTGAGAAGGAAGGCGGGCTTGATGCGCTGCAACCTGCTATGGGGGAGGTGCGCAAGGCCTATGTCATCGGGCGGGAGGCCGCCGGGTTTGCCATGAAGCTCGGCGCGGTCTCGCATGTTGTCTGCACGACGATGGCGGCCGCCGTGGCGCAGGCCGCGCAGGAGGCGGAGGCAGGCGACACCGTATTGCTGGCCCCTGCGGCTGCAAGCTTTGACCAATATGACAGCTTCGAGAGGCGTGGCGAGGATTTCATCACCCAAGTGAACAAGCTTGAGGAAGAGCCCGGCGCTTAGCCCTGATAGGCCGCCTGCCGCTCCGCTTCGCTCAACACGTATGGCTTCACGACTGCCCGCCCGCTTTCAGCGTCAAAGAACGGCGTTTGCCGCCAGGAACCGTTGAGCCGGGCCTTCGCGGCGCGGCCCATGGTGCGGGCAGCAAAGCTCAGCAGACTGCCGGGCTGGCCATCCACGGGACCCGGCGCCTGTTCCATCTTGTAGCGAAACTGAATGGGTCCAAGCGCGTCATGCGGCGGCGCCATGTTGCCGACCAGCCAGCCTACAAAGGCAACCTTCGGTGTCGCAAGCGTGTTGCAAAGGGGGGTGCCGCAGCAGCCGGCATACCAGCGAAACAGCCCCTTCTCGGTGAGGCGCAGCAGCCGCAACTGGTCCGCGCCCTGCAAAATCGCGACCTGCCGGGGATGGGTTTGAAAAATGGCGCAGCCGCCTTCGGCATCGACAACCCGGTCGCCCTTCGGCAAATGCGCGGCGAAGGCGCGGCAATCGACGCAGTAGCACAGCCCGTGGGTTCCGGTCCGGGGTGAGACATCGCTCAACCGCGCCTGGAAGGTGCCGCAGTCGCAGGTCACTATCATCTCTGCCATGAATTCCGCCTTTGTTTTGGGGCCATGCCACCAGCCTAGCAGCAAGAAAAACAAGGGCAATGACGCAAACTGAGACTAGATTGAACGGCGCTTTGCCGCTAAGCTAGCGGGATAGACCCGGAAAACCGGGCGATTGAGGCAGTAATGGCGGTATTCTCATGACTGAGATGGTGTATGGCACCGTAACGGCACGCGTGGGCGAGCCGATCCTCCCCAAATGGTGGCGCACGGTGGACCGGTGGTCGATGGCCTGCGTCTTCGCGCTTCTGGGCGTGGGGCTGCTTCTGGGGCTCGCCGCCTCGCCGCCGCTTGCAGCCAAGAACGGGCTGGACCCGTTCCACTATGTTTCCCGTCAGGCGCTGTTTGGCTGTCTGGCGATGATCGTGATGGTCACCGTGTCGATGATGTCGACAAATCTGGTGCGGCGCCTCGCCGTGCTGACCTTTGCGGCCACCTTCATCGCTTTGGCGCTGCTGCCGGTGCTGGGCACCGATTTTGGCAAGGGGGCGACGCGGTGGTACTCGCTGGGCTTTGCCTCCGTCCAGCCGTCGGAATTTCTCAAGCCCGTCTTTATCGTCTTCTCCGCCTGGCTTATCGCCGCCAGTCAGGAGATCAACGGCCCCCCCGGTAAGCTGATCTCCTTCGGGGTGACGGTGGTGATCGTCCTGTTCCTCGCGCTGCAACCCGATTTCGGGCAGGCCTGCCTGGTGCTGTTTGGCTGGGGCGTCGTATATTTCGTGGCCGGCGCGCCGCTGTTCCTGCTGATCGCGATGGCGGGCATTGTCATTGTCGCAGGCGTCAGCGCCTATAACATGTCAGAGCATTTCGCCCGCCGCATTGACGGGTTCCTGTCGCCTGAGGTCGACCCCACAACGCAGCTTGGCTACGCCACCAACGCCATCCGGGAGGGTGGCTACTTTGGCGTCGGCGTGGGCGAGGGTTCGGTGAAATGGTCGCTGCCAGACGCGCATACGGATTTCATCATCGCGGTCGCGGCGGAAGAATACGGGCTGGTGATGGTGATCTTCGTAATCACGCTTTACGCCGTTTTCACGGTGCGCGCGCTGCACCGCCTGACCAAGGAACGCGACCCGTTTATCCGGCTGGCAGGCACTGGCCTTGCTGCCATGTTTGCCATGCAGGCCATCATCAATATGGGTGTGGCTGTCCGCCTGCTGCCCGCCAAGGGGATGACGTTGCCGTTTGTCTCCAACGGCGGCTCCTCGCTGATTGCGGGGGGCATCGCGCTTGGGATGTTGCTGGCCTTCACCCGCAGCAGGCCCCAAGGCGATATGCGGGACCTGATTATCCAACGAGGCCGCAGGTGAGCGCGCCGCTGCTGGTCATTGCTGCCGGTGGGACCGGTGGCCACATGTTTCCCGCCCAGGCCTTGGCGGAGGCGATGCTGGCCCAAGGGTGGCGCGTCAAGCTGACCACCGATGCCCGCGGCGCGCGCTACACGGGCGGCTTCCCCCATAGTGTCGAGATCGAGCAGCTGAGCTCCGCCACCTTTGCGCGCGGCGGGATTGCCGGCAAACTGACGGCACCTTTCAAGCTGGCAGGCGGGGTGTTGTCGGCGATGATGAAATTCCGCCGCGACCGCCCGTCGGTCGTGGTGGGGTTTGGCGGCTACCCGTCCTTCCCGGCCATCGCGGCGGCGTCGCTGATGAAGCTGCCCCGGATGATCCACGAACAAAACGGCGTGCTGGGCCGGGTCAATCAGGTCTTCGCCAACCGCGTGGATATCGTCGCTTGCGGGACATGGCCCACGGCTTTGCCTGCGGGCGTTGATGGCTCCTTCACCGGCAACCCGGTGCGCCGCGCCATACTGGAACGCCAGGGTGCCCCCTATATCCCGCCGGGCGACTACCCGATGAGCCTCGTTGTGATCGGCGGCAGCCAGGGCGCGCGCATTCTGGCAGAGGTCGTGCCGCGCGCCGTGGCCCTGTTGCCCGAGCCGACGAAGGCCAATATCCGCGTGGCCCAGCAGGCCCGCGACGAGGACGCTGATCAAGCCACCCGCATCTACGCGGAAGCCGGCATCGACGCTGAGGTCGCGCCGTTCTTTCACGACGTCCCCAACCGGTTTTCCGAGGCCCAGCTGGTCATCGCGCGCTCCGGCGCATCCACGGTGGCGGACCTGTCGATCATTGGGCGGCCGTCCATTCTGGTGCCGCTGGCCGCCGCCATCCGGGACGAGCAGACCGCTAATGCACGCGGGCTGGTGGAGGCGGGCGCGGCCATCATGATGCCCGAAAGCACCTTCACCCCCCAAGCTTTGGCCGAACAGATCATGCTGATCCTTCAGCAGGAACGCGGCTCGGTGCAGATGGCCAATGCGGCGCTCAGCGTCGGCAAGCCTGACGCCACCGAAGCGCTTGTGGCGCTGACGCACCAACTTAACGAGAAGAACCGCACATGAACGCCGCTGCCACCAAATTGCCCCTCGAACTCGGCGCCATCCATTTCGTGGGTATCGGCGGCATCGGCATGTCGGGCATCGCCGAGGTGCTGTTAAACCACGGCTACAAGGTGCAGGGCTCCGACCTGAAGACCTCCAAAATCACGGAGCGGCTGGCAGGTTTGGGCGCGGAAATATTCGAGGGCCAGCGCGCTGAAAACCTGGAGAATGCGGACGTCGTGGTGATCTCCTCCGCCATCAAACCCGGCAACCCGGAACTTGACGCGGCTCGCGCCCAGGGCCTGCCCGTGGTGCGCCGGGCAGAGATGCTGGCAGAGCTGATGCGGCTCAAATCCAACATCGCGGTCGGCGGCACGCATGGCAAGACGACGACGACCACGATGGTCGCAGCCCTGCTGGATGCGGGCGGCATCGACCCCACGGTGATCAATGGCGGCATCATCCACGCCTATGGCTCCAACGCCCGCGTGGGGCAGGGGGAATGGATGGTGGTGGAGGCCGATGAAAGCGACGGCACCTTCAACCGCCTGCCCGCCACCATTGCGATCGTCACCAATATCGACCCCGAACATATGGAGCATTGGGGCGATTTCGACACGCTGCGGCAGGGCTTCATGGATTTCGTCTCCAACGTGCCTTTCTACGGGCTGGCCGTCTGCTGCACCGACCACCCCGAGGTGCAGGCGCTGGTGGGCCGCATCTCTGACCGGCGGGTGGTGACCTTCGGGTTCAACGCGCAGGCCGACGTGCGCGCGGTCAATCTGCGCTACGAGGGCGGGACCGCGCATTTTGACGTGGCGCTGCAAAATGACGGCATGGTGCTCGAAGGCTGCGCGCTGCCCATGCCCGGCGATCACAACGTCTCCAACGCGCTGGCGGCGGTGGCCGTGGCCCGCCATCTCGGCATGAAGGGGGAGGAGATCAAGGCGGCGCTGGCCAGCTTCGGCGGCGTTAACCGTCGCTTCACCAAAGTGGGTGAAATTGGCGGCGTGACGATTATTGACGATTACGGCCACCACCCGGTGGAAATTGCCGCCGTCCTGAAAGCGGCGCGGCAGGCGACGGAGGGGCGGGTCATCGCGGTGCACCAACCACATCGCTACACGCGGCTGCATGACCTGTTCGAGGATTTTTGTACCTGCTTCAACGACGCCGATGTGGTGGGGATCGCCGATGTTTTCGCCGCCGGAGAGGCGCCTATCAAAGGGGCGGGGCGCGACGATCTGGTTGCGGGGCTTATCCGACATGGCCACCGCCATGCCCGCATCGTGGAGGACGAGGACGCGCTTGAAAAACTGGTGCGGGAGCAGGCAAAGCCCGGCGACATGGTCGTCTGCCTGGGCGCGGGCAATATCAGTGCCTGGGCATACACTCTTGCGAAATCTCTCGGAGAGTGACATGAAAAGTATTGTGTGGGGTAAAATGTGACGAGTTTTTGGGGCATGAGCAACCAAGGGTATGAGTTCACTGACTTTTCTTGGTCAGGCAGATCAGTAAGATCGACGGCACAAGCGTTGTCGGAGACATCCGCGTGAGCCTGCCCCTGATCCTTGCAGCCCTCTGGGCCATCGCCGCCACCATCGTGGCACTGCTGCCGATGCGGATGCAGTATGTGCCGGGCCTCACGCTGCTGTTGCTGGCGCCTGCGCTGGTCGCGTTCCTGGGATACACCCACGGCATCCTGCCCGCGCTGCTAGGTCTGGCTGCTTTCATCTCCATGTTCCGCAACCCGCTGCGTTACCTCTACTGCCGCGCCCGTGGCGTCGACACCGGGGGGGCGCCATGAGCCTGTCCCTGCTTGGCGCGCT
>CALHHY010000100.1 GCA_938030665.1 uncultured Litoreibacter sp.
GGTGTCGATCAGGTAGCTGTCGGAACAGCTCAAGAGAGCAGGCGCTTGGGAGCTGCTTTCTACTACCGGCATTGCATTGCGCAGCAACCTCACGAGCGGCGTTGACTGGCGGGGTCGGAATGTGAGGTGAACTTGGCTGCACCGCTCTGGCCGCGCCCAAAGCCGCCGCACCCGGCGCAGCGAGATGCTTGCCCACTGCACGCCGGGCGGAAGTCGGGCAAATGCATGCCGCGTCCGCCCCTCCTTCGGCGTCGCGTTCTGCTTGCTGGCATCCGGCTCGATCAGGCTGGCATCAATGGCCATGCGCGTGCCGCTGACGAGACCTGCGGCGATGCACCCCGCCACCGTCGTCCCGAACCGATGGCGGCGCAGGTCGCTGGTGCGGAAACGCCCAGGGCGGTTCTGGGACAGGTAGCCTCACCCGGAACCTGGCCGTTCAGACCGAGGCGGCAGAACCAGCGATACGCGAGGCGCAAATGCACACCCTCGCACAGGCGCCGCTCGGACCGGATGTCGAAACAACAACCGACCAGCAGCATCCGCAGTTTCGAAGCGACCGATGGACGACCCGTGCGGCTGCAGAACCCGAAAAAAGCGCGCGGATACCCGCCAAACCCCCCAAGATCTACGCACCCGTCAATCGAGCGCCGCAGGTGACCTTGAGGCACATGGCCTTCCCGCGACAACCCATAGAACAACGCCGCCTGCGCTTCTTCGCCCGATCCCATCAAACCCGACCCTCCCGCTTGTTGCGAGAACAGAACCAGCGACCTAGCACTGGATCAAAATCCAGTTTTCTACAAAGTAACCCCATACCTATGAAGTGCTGCATGACGCACAGATATCCGTCGATCTGCGTAACTGTTCGCGTGTCGATGAGGTTTGGTTGCACAGTCAGACCTGTCTCGCTTCGGCGAGACAGGTCATCTTGATACGCAATACTACGAAGCAGCTTTGATTTTTGCCACAGCTTCCTCAGTGCTCCAGACCGCATTGGCCATGTAGCGGAAGTTGATGAGGGCGGCGAGATAGCCATCACCTTCTGGCAGCATCGCAGCCGCCGTTGCATCACGCACAACCGCGACTTCAAAACCGTCTTCAAGCAGTTCGCGCATATGGCTCTCGGTGCAAAGGTTGGCAGACATGCCCGCCAGAATGACCTGATCTACACCTTGTTTGCGTAGTTGCAGCGATAGATCGTTGGTGTCGTTTCCATAGACCTTGTGCGGTGATGTCACGATCGTTTTGCCGTCTTCGATATACTGTTTGTATTGCGGCATCCAATCTGCGCCAGACCCTTCGAAGCCGTCTAGGTTCAGCGGTCCTTTGCGGTCGAACATCCCGATCTTGTGCATCAGCTTTTCAAGGGCGCCTTCGAATTTCCAACCGTGATCTGTCGGGTAGTAGTAGTGCGGCGAAACTGCGGTTGTGATGTTCGCGGCCTTGGCAGCCTTGAACAGGGCCTCGATGTTGTCGACCGTGTTATGTTCGGTCACGCTGGCCCCGATCACGCCCCATGTGACGCCGTCGGGATGCAAGAAATCGACTTGCGGGTCCGTCACCACAAGCGCCGCGCGGGACAGGTCGAGTTTCATGTTTGATGGCGGCAGCGCCGGCTCTGCCGGATCGGCATAGGGGTTGCTGTCTTGCGCTGAGGCAGCCGATGCCCCGACCACTGCCGTCGCAGCGGCGGCCGTCGCCGCAACGCCGCCGCGCAATGCCGCCCGCCGCGTTACTTTTGGGTGACCGTGGTGGTGATCATGATCGTCGCAGTTGCACATTGGAGTCTTCCTTGTTTTATGTTCCGACTATCCGAGGCTACGGCTGTCAATGTGCCTTTGCGTCTTGATTTGGTTCCATGAAGAATATCAGCGTGCCTTTCCGTCTGATTTTCGGGTATTTCAGAAACATGAAATACGAACATATCTTCGATGAACTTGAAATCGTCACGGACCCGTTCGCGCTGTGCGAACTTCGCGGTGCCTGCGATCTTGGGCTGGGGCGTGATGCCTCGGCCACGTTGCATTATATCCTGTCCGGCACGGGCCAGATCAGCCTGCTTGGGCGCGGGCCGATACAAGTATCGCGTGGTAGCCTTGTTTTCATACCGGCCCTGCAAAGCCATACTTTACACAGTTACGGCGACAAGGATGACCCGATACCGGACTGCAAGCCTGCGGCGCTTAAACTGGCCAGCCTTATGTCCGGGGCGGAGCAATCCACAAACGGGCAGCTGACCGCTCTGTGCGCCCACGTCCGCGTCGGGTTGCGTGGTGTGTCTGACATTATCGACGTGATCCGCGAACCCATGATCGAGGACGTGTCGTCGTCCAGTCATATGCGCCCTGCGCTGCAGGCGCTGCTTGGCGAGGTATCCCAGCCTTCGTTGGGCAGCCGGGCGATGATCCGCGCGCTGCTCATGCAATGTGTGATCGTCATGCTGCGCAGACGTTTGAACGGAAATGAAAGCGCGCTCAGATGGATGGCTGCACTGGCCGATCCGTCCATCTGGGGCGCATTGCAGGCCATGCTGAACAAACCTGGAGACCGCCATACGGTTGAAAGCCTGGCAGAGAATGTCGGCATGAGCAGAGCCACATTCGCCAAGCGCTTTGCCGAAGCCTATGGATCAGGGCCGATGGAATTGCTGCGGGATTTGCGGATGCGACGCGCCGGGCAACTGTTGGAGAAGACCGATTTGCCTGTAAAGCGTATCGCCGAGCTTGTTGGATTTACATCGCGCAGCGCCTTTACCCGGGCGTTTGAGGCAAAAACAGGTCAATCCCCCCGCAGTTTTCGGATGACTCGGCAGGGTTCATGAGCCGCAGCTTGCATTTCGCGGCCGTGGCCAATGGGAGACGGTCGGCCCGCGTCGTATCAAGAAAGTGGTCGTTGGCGCAGCCGCAGCACATCTCCGCTTTTCCGACAGTGGCTCAGGTAATGACGTGGTCCAGTCTAGCTTTGATATGCTGGTCGTTTCGGCCATCACGGCGTGACGTGGCCAGTTGATACGACACAGGACATGCCCCCAATAAAGTCAAAAGATGTGGTGATCTAGGGTGGGTCGCGTTGTGGCGTTCGTTCACCCCAAACACTGGGGCCGCAACCACAGGGGATACGGCCTCAATGCTTATCAGAAGCGCCCTCGACGCCAGCCATAGCTTCAGGCTGTTAGCTCTCGCTCATAATCTGCGCTTTGGCTTCGATCATCAGCTCGGTCATCTTGGCGCGGATGGCGCCGGTGTCGGCCTTGTCGCCCAGATCCCCTGCCACTTTGCGCATGACATCGTCGTCGCCTGCCTCTTCGAAATCGGCTTTCACCACCTCGCGGGCGTAATTCGCCGCGTCATCGCCCGATTTGCCCATCAGCTCTGCCGCCCAAAGGCCCAGCAGCTTGTTGCGGCGGGCCTCGGCCTTGAACTGCATCTCGGCGTCATGGGCGTATTTGTTTTCGAACGCGTCGGCGCGGTCGTCGAAACTGGACATAAAGGGGTCTCCCTGAGAAATCTGCGTTACGCTAGATATGGCGCTGCGGCGGCGGGGACGCAAGGGGCGCGCTTGTGCGCTGAGGCGGGCTGGCGTATAGCGGCGCTTGAACGTAGCGGCTGGGTGAGTCTTGCCCCGCCCCCGGGGGATCTGACGGCGATGGCACGGCGCAAAAAAATCTACGAAGGCAAAGCCAAGACCATGTATGAGGGCCCAGAGCCCGGTACATTGGTGCAATATTTCAAGGATGACGCCACCGCGTTTAATGCTGAAAAGCGTGACGTGATCGAGGGCAAAGGCGTGCTGAATAACCGCCTGTCGGAATTCTTCATGACCGGGCTCAGCCAGATTGGGGTGCCAAACCACTTCATCAAGCGGCTAAACATGCGCGAGCAGCTGATCCGCGCGGTGGAGATCATCCCGCTGGAAGTCATCGTGCGGAACTATGCGGCGGGCTCCATGGCTAAGCGGTTGGGTATGGAGGAGGGCACCGTGCTGCCCCGGCCAATCGTGGAATTCAGCTACAAGAATGACGATCTCGGCGACCCGCTGGTGCCGGAGGAATATATCATCTCCTTCGGGTGGGCGTCGCAGCAGGATCTGGACGACATGGTGGCGCTGGCTTTGCGGGTCAATGATTTCCTATCGGGCGTTATGTACGGCGTCGGCATCAAGCTGGTCGATTTCAAAATCGAGGTCGGCCGCCACTACGAGGGTGATTTTCAGCGCTTGATCGTGGCTGATGAGATATCACCTGACAGCTGCCGGCTGTGGGACATCGAGACGGGCGCGAAGCTGGATAAGGACGTGTTCCGCCGTGACTTGGGCAATCTGGCCGACGCCTACACGGAAGTCGCCCGCCGCCTGGGTGTGATGCCGCAAAACAGCCCGCAGCCCGGCAAGCCGCAACTGATCAACTAGACGACCGTTTACAAAGACGACCGCTCACAAAAAGGAAGCCCCGATGAAAGCCACGGTGCATGTCATGCTCAAAAACGGTGTTCTTGATCCGCAGGGTGAGGCGGTGAAACACGCGCTTGGCTCGCTTGGGTTTGAGGGCGTTGCGGGCGTGCGCCAGGGCAAAGTGATCGAGCTGGACCTGGCCGACGGCACCTCGGAAGACACGGTCAAGGCGATGTGCGAAAAGCTGCTCGCCAACACCGTGATCGAAAGCTACTCCATCGAGCTGGCCTGACATGCACGCAGGCGTCATCACCTTCCCCGGCTCCAACTGCGACCGCGACCTGGCGGAGGCGTTCCGCAAGGCGGGCGCCAAGGTCACTATGGTTTGGCACAAGGAAACCGCGCTGCCCCAAGGTTTGGACGTTGTGGGCATACCGGGCGGCTTCTCCTTCGGTGACTACCTGCGCTGCGGTGCGATTGCCGCGCAATCCCCGATCTGCCAGGCGGTTGTGGGGTTTGCCCAAAGGGGCGGCCATGTGCTGGGCATCTGCAATGGGTTTCAGGTCCTGTGCGAGACGGGCCTTTTGCCGGGCGTGCTGATGCGCAACGCGACGCTGAAATTCGTCTGCCGCCCCCAGCCATTGACCGTGGCAACCAGCGCCAGCCCGTTTCTGACGGGGTACAAGGCGGGCCAATCCGTCACCATTCCGATTGCCCATCATGACGGCAATTACGCCGCCGGACCTGAGCTTGTCGCCGCACTGCAGGCGGAGGATCGGGTGGCCTTCACCTATGAGGGCAACCCCAATGGCTCCGCCGCCGAAATCGCGGGCGTTCTGTCTGAGAACCGCAGGGTTCTTGGTATGATGCCGCATCCCGAACGTGCCATTGAGGCCGCGCAAGGCAATTCAGACGGCGCGGCCATGTTCACCTCCCTCATTGAGAGCCTGCAAACGGCGTGATTCCGCCGACACGGGCAGGGCGCCCCGGGTTGAGATCAGGCGCCTTGCGGCGTAGCCTAATTGCATGACTTTGAACCCGTCATCCCCTGCGCCCGACCGGTCGGGACCGCCGCGCCCGATTGGCGCGCGCTGGCAGGTGCGCCTGTTTGCCGTGATGCTGATCGCACTGGCCGTGTCGATCGTGTGGATTTCAAACCTGCTGCTAACCGACCGTTTCACCGAACGCACACGGGCCGCAGCGAACCTTCGGGTGGCGCTTTATTCCAATGCCATCATGTCGGAGCTGCAGCGCAACCGCGTTGTCCCGCTGCTTCTGTCGCGCGACCCGGTTATGGTGGCCGCGCTGAATTCCAACGACTTCTCGGCCACATCGCAGCGGTTGATTTCCTTTCAGGAGGAAATCGGCGCGGCGGGCCTGCGGCTCTTGGACGAGGAGGGGCGCACCGTGGCCTCCTCCGACCGGTTGCAGATCGGGGAGGTGAAGCGCAGCGAAAGCTATTTCATTGATGCGCTGCGCAGTAACGACACGCTGTTTCATATCACTGAGCTTGAGACCGGCGCGTTTCAGTTCACCTATTCGCGGCGCATCTCGTCTGACCGGCAAGGCATCGGGGTGATCGTGGTTGACGTGGACCTGCGCCAGTTCGAAGGGCGCTGGCGGTCGCCTTCGGACGCCGTGATGATCACCAATAGCGAGGGGCAGATCATCATTGCCACTGACCCGCGCTGGCGGGGGCAGACGGTTGAAAACGCGCTCGCCACCCAGTCTCCCAAAGGCGCGTTCCAGCGCGCGCTGGATGTGACCAACGGCTATTTTGAACTCGGCCGCAGCCCCGATGCCTACCTTCAGGGCGAGGCCGTGATGCAGGTCGAGGGGCGGATACCGTTTCGCGGCTGGCGGCTGACGAGCTTTTCCTCCTACACCTCCGTGCGGGAGCGGGTGAACGGCGTGCTGGCGCTTGAAATCATGGGCTTCGCGATCCTGCTGGCGCTCGCATTCTATGTCATGAGCCGCCGCGCACAGTCTGCGGCCGGCTTCTTCCGCCGCGAAAGCGAACAGCTGCGCGACCTTAACGCGCGGTTGGGCCGCGAAATTGCTGAACGTAAGAAGGTGCAGGAAACGCTGGCCGTCGCCGAGCAATCTCTGGCCCAGTCCCAAAAACTTGCAGCCTTGGGAGAGATGTCCGCCGCAGTTAGCCACGAGCTGAACCAGCCCCTGGCGGCTATGAAGACCTATCTGGCGGGGGCCAAGCTGCTGCTGCAACGCAAACGCCCGGAGGAGGCGCAAAGCTCCTTCCAGCGTATTGACGATCTGATCGAACGGATGGGCGCGATCACCAAGCAGATGAAATCCTATGCCCGCAAAGGTGGTGACGAACTGGTGGAGGTTGATCTGCGTGACGCGCTGTCCGGCTCCCTTTCCATGATGGAGCCGCAGCTGAAACGCGGCGACACCCGCGTCGTGGTGACCATGCCGGATCATCCGGTGATGGTGATTGCCGACCGCGTACGGCTGGAACAGGTGATCATCAACCTCTTCCGTAACGCGCTGGACGCGACCAGATCGGCGGAAAACCCCCGTGTGGAATTGATGCTGAACGCAGGCGAGACCGCGACCCTTACCGTGCGCGACAATGGTGAGGGAATTGACAACCTCGACGAGCTGTTCGAGCCGTTCTACACCACCAAGCAGCCGGGCGAGGGGGTCGGGCTGGGGCTGGCCATTTCCTCCTCCATCGTGGCGGAGCTGGGTGGCAGCTTGACGGCAAGAAATGGCCAACAGGGCGGGGCGGTGTTTGAAATGCAGTTGCCAATGCGTATTTCTATAGCGGATACAGCCCTGCCCACAGGCCCCATCAAGGCGGCCGAATAGGCGGGAAAAACAGGACGGGAAAAACCATGCCAAGCGCCAGTGCTCTGAAGATTGCGATTGTCGATGACGAACAGGATATGCGCCAATCCATCAGCCAGTGGCTGGCGCTGTCTGGCTATGACACCGAAACCTTTGGCTCGGCCGAGGATGCGCTGAAAGGCATTGGACCGGATTATCCGGGCATCGTGGTCTCCGACATCAAGATGCCGGGCATGGACGGGATGCAGTTCCTGAAACGCCTGATGAGCACGGACAGCTCGCTACCTGTTATCATGATCACCGGCCACGGCGACGTGCCCATGGCGGTGGAAGCGATGCGGGTTGGCGCGTTTGATTTCCTTGAAAAACCCTTCAACCCCGACCGCATGACGGAGCTGGCCAAGCGCGCCACGACCAATCGCCGCCTGACGCTCGACAACCGCGCCCTGCGCAAGGAGTTGTCGGACGGCACCAAGCTGATGAAAAAGCTTATCGGCTCCAGCCCCGTGGTTGAGCGGCTGCGGGAGGACATCCTTGATCTTGGTCAGGCCGATGGCCATGTTCTGATCGATGGTGAGACCGGGACCGGCAAGACGCTGACCGCGCACGCGCTGCATGCCGTCGGTCCTAGGGCAGGCAAGAAGTTTGTGACCCTGTCCTGCGCGGCCTTCGACGAATCGGCGCTGGCCGCCAAGCTGTTTGACCCGGTTGAGGATGGTGACACGCTGCCCTTGGTCGAGGAAGCACGCGGCGGCACGCTGGTGTTCGAGGATATCGAGGCGCTACCCTCCACGCTGCAGGCGCGGCTGTTGCAATTCATCAATGACCAGGGCGCACCCGCTGAGACGCGGATCATCGCGATCTGCAACACCCAGGAACAGGACAAGACCTGCGAAGACCTTATCCGCGGTGACCTTTATTACCGGCTCGCGGCGATGAAGATCACCATCCCGCCGCTGCGCCACCGCGGCGAAGACATTCTGACGCTGTTCAACCGTTTCGGGGAACAGTTTGCGGATGATTACGGCTCCGACGCGCCGCAGGTCTCCGCGCAGGAAGCAGCGCAGCTGTTGCAGGCCCCATGGCCGGGCAATGTGCGCCAGTTGATCAACGTGGCGGAGCGGGCCGTGCTGCAGAACCGGCGCGGGTCGGGCTCCATCGCGTCGCTGCTGATGGCCGATAATGCCGAGATCGGCCCGGTCATCACCACCGAGGGCAAGCCGCTGAAAGAATATGTAGAGGCTTTCGAGCGGATGCTGATTGACAACACGATGCGCCGCCACAAGGGCTCCATCGCCAGCGTGATGGATGAGCTTTGCCTGCCACGCCGAACGCTGAATGAGAAGATGGCCAAATACGGCCTGCAGCGTTCGGATTATCTTTGAGCGGACACCATTCCTAGGCCTGTCACATAGCGATCGCGCCCGCCCGGCCTGGCAGGTGCGATGCTTTGTGACAATTTCGGCAATGGAAACAATGAAAAACGGTTGAATGCTGCGGCGCGGCGTCAATTACACATTGTAAACCTTATGTAAAATCACCTAAGACGATGGGACGATCCGGTGGCCGCGCGAGGTGGCCATTGGTCGGTTGAGTTTCGCTGACCCCCGCCTGAAGGACAAAACGGGCGCTTGGTGGCCAGGATTGAGGGCCTCAGTTTTTACGAGGTCAGAGCCGCTGGTGGCACCGCCGCCACGCATACCAAACGGGCAGCGCTGCGCCGCAGACGCTGTCGGAGAAAAGAACGCGATGAGACGCGCCGCAGTTAGAACAGGAAGAGCACCCCGCGCTTTATGCGCCGCTCCTGCTGCCGATGCCCGCGCGTCACGCCTCGCTCAGACAAGACATTCCGCCAACACCCATTCACCACCCGGGGCACCCCCGGGATGGTGGGCCTTTGCGGGATGCGCATGGACAAAATGGCAAAAAAGATGCTTATCGACGCCACCCACCCCGAAGAGACACGGGTTGTTGTGGCAGACGGAAATCGGGTCGACGAGTTCGACTTTGAATCGGAAAACAAACGCCAACTAGCTGGTAATATCTATCTCGCGAAAGTCACGCGGGTCGAGCCTTCCCTGCAGGCGGCTTTCGTTGACTATGGCGGAAACCGCCATGGCTTTCTGGCCTTCAGCGAAATTCATCCCGACTACTACCAAATCCCCGTAGCCGACCGTCAGGCGCTGCTGGAGGAAGAGATGGAATATGCCCGCCAGCAGGCGGAAGAAGAGGACAAGCCAAAGCGTCGG
Source organism: uncultured Litoreibacter sp. (assembly GCA_938030665.1). Taxonomy (GTDB): domain Bacteria; phylum Pseudomonadota; class Alphaproteobacteria; order Rhodobacterales; family Rhodobacteraceae; genus Litoreibacter. The sequence goes on from CALHHY010000100.1 coordinate 9,453, forward strand.
CCCCGTTCGCGCTCGCGGTCACGCAGCAAGGCCGCTGACGCCAGCAATGATGACGCCGTGGTGTCACAGGACATCACCGGGGACGACGCCGACGCCATGGCCCGAGCCCAGACCGCGGCAGTGGTTGACGCCATTCCCGGGATGGATGTGGTTGATCTTGGTGGCGATGCGGACGACGCTAATGACGAAACGCACGCCGCGGCAACTGAGGGTGAGGAGGGCGCCTCCCCGATGGAGACCGTGTCAGAGACACCGGTAGAGACGCCCGCCGCCGAGGATGCCGATGAGGCTGATGGCGATCACGACGACGATGAAGATGACGCGGCTTTGGATGCGACCGAAAAGGACGAGAACATTGAATCCGTCGCCCAAGAGGATGACACGGACGAGGTGCGCCCGGCCCGCAAGCCACGGCCCAAGCGCTACAAGATTCAAGAAGTCATCAAGGTGCGCCAGATCCTGCTGGTTCAGGTCGTCAAGGAGGAGCGCGGCAACAAAGGTGCGGCGCTGACCACCTATCTCAGCCTTGCCGGTCGTTACTGCGTTTTGATGCCCAACACGGCACGGGGCGGTGGCATTTCCCGCAAGATCACCAATGCCGTTGACCGCAAGAAGCTCAAGGAAATCGCGGGTGAGATCGATGTGCCAAAGGGTGCCGGTCTGATCGTGCGGACGGCAGGGGCAAAGCGCACCAAATCCGAGATCAAGCGCGACTACGAATATCTGCAACGCCAGTGGGAACAGGTCCGCGCGCTGACGCTGAAATCTATTGCCCCCGCCCCGATCTACGAGGAAGGCGACCTGATCAAACGCTCGATCCGCGACCTCTATAACCGCGAGATTGACGAGGTGATCGTGGAAGGCGAGGCGGGCTACCGCAACGCCAAAGACTTCATGAAAATGATCATGCCGTCCCACGCCAAGAACGTGAAACGCTACGCCGACCCGATGCCGCTTTTCGCGCGTCATCAGGTGGAAAGCTACTTGTCGGGCATGTTCAACCCCACGGTGCAACTGCCCTCCGGCGGCTATATCGTGATCGGCATAACTGAGGCGCTTGTTGCGGTGGACGTGAACTCCGGCCGGGCCACCAAGGAAGGCTCGATCGAGCAGACAGCGCTGAAAACAAACCTCGAAGCGGCGGAAGAAGTCGCGCGCCAGATGCGCCTGCGCGACCTGGCCGGGCTGATCGTGATCGATTTCATCGACATGGAAGAGCGGCGCAACAACAACTCCGTCGAAAAGCGGCTGAAAGACAAGCTGAAAACCGACCGCGCCCGCATTCAGGTGGGTCGCATCTCGGGCTTTGGCCTGTTGGAAATGTCGCGCCAGCGTCTGCGCCCCGGCATGTTGGAAGCCACGACGCAGCCGTGCCCGTCTTGCCACGGCACCGGGTTGATCCGCTCCGACGATTCGCTGGCCCTGACCATCCTTCGCCAGCTGGAGGAGGAGGGGACACGCAAACGCTCCCGCGAGGTGCTGTTGACCGCGCCTGTCGATGTGATCAACTTCCTGATGAACACCAAACGCGAGCATATCGCGGAGATCGAGGCGCGTTACGGCATGTCCGTCCGCCTGGAGGCTGACCCGCATAAGGTCAGCCCCGATTTCACCATCGAAAAGTTCAAGACCGCGACCCGCAATCTGGCGCCGGTCGTCGCAAAGACGGCGGCGATCTCGATGGATACCATCGACATGTCCGACATTGATGACGACGTTCTAGAAGCCGACGTCGAGGATGCCCCCGAAGCGCCCGAGACCCGCGACCAGACCGCCGCAAACGAGCCGGAGCTGGACGAAGACGGCAACCCGCGCCGCAAGAAACGGCGTCGTCGTCGGGGTGGCCGGGGTCGCAATCGCAATCGCGACCGGGAGGAAGCGCAGTCCGAGCAGTCGCAGGATGCGCAGGAAAAGCAAGTCAATGATGGCGACGAGGATGACGATCCCCGTCCCAGCATCGCGGAGGCGGAGGTCGCGGAGGCGACAGCTTCTGAGGCTGATGCGTCACCTGCGGAGGAGAAGCCAAAACGGGCCCGCCGCTCGCGCAAGAAGAAAGAGGATGAGGTGGCCGCGGCAGATGCCGAGGTAGTGTCAGATGACGCCGTAGAAGCGGCCCCCACTGAGGCCGCAGCACCGGAGCCGGAAGAAAAGCCCAGACGCGCCCGCCGTACCCGTAAGAAGAAGGAACCGGAGGCCGAAACAGCTGAGCCCGCATCTGACGACGGGGAGGTCGCCCCTCAAGAGGCGGCCGCCGCAGAGGCGCCTGCGGTTGAGAAGCCCGCCAAGAAACCGCGCAGCCGGGCCAAGCCAAAAGCGAAGAAAGCCGAAGAATCCGCCGATATCGAGGCTGACAAGCCTGCAGAGGTAGAGGTAGAGGCAGAGGCGGAACCGGCGATGGCGCAAGCCGCTCCCACGCCAGAGCCCAAACCCAAGCGCACCCGCACCCGCACCTCCGGCACCACGCCGATGGCAGCTGTCAGTACGGCAACGCTTGAGGCAGAGCCTGAGGTAAAAGTCGAAGAGAAGGCGAAGAAAAAGCGCGGCTGGTGGACCCTCGGGCGCGGCTAGTCTGTATCGCATCGCAAGACGCCGGGCCTCGTTGCCCGGCGTCCTTTTGTGAGGCACCAGCATCGACCACCGCGCGGAGCCGACATGATTGACCACGTCAACATCCCCGTGCGCGATTTGAACGTGGCGCAACCCTTTTACGACGCGACGCTCGGCTGTCTTGGCCTGCTTCTGGTTGCGCAGGACGGCCCGGCCATCGGCTATGGGAAGACGCATTGGGTACTGGGGCTGGAGGCTACAAAGGATGCGTTCACCCCGCTGCATCTGGCGCTGTCAGCCGAAAGCACCGCCATGGTCGACCGGTTTTATACCTCTGGCATCGCTGCCGGCGGCACTTGCAACGGCACACCAGGTTTGCGCGCGGAATACGGGGAGGGGTATTATGCCTGCTACCTGCGTGATCCGGATGGCCATAATATCGAGGCAGTGTTTCGCGGTGCGATCAAACCCTAGCTACCGCCTGCGCGTCGCGTTGGCCGCGAAAATATCGACATCCTGCGCGCGGAGCCATCCTTGGGATCCCTGCGGCAGCGCCCCCATGGCGCGTTTGGCGTGGATACGCGCCTCCTTGAAGCGGCTCAGGACCAGGTAGCGCTCCGACGTCGCGACGGAGGCCATGGCGTTCTGCCCGTTCTTGGCATGCGCCACAGCGAGGTCACGCAGCATTGTGGGGTTGGCAGGGTCACGGCCGCGGGCAGCATTAAGCACGCGCAGGGCCTCCCCGTTTGAGGCGTTGGTGTTTTGCGCCAGCAGGGCGCGGCCAAGCCCGCCAAGCAGCAGTGGGTCATTGCCCCCAAGTTTGACCGCATTGCGGTAAGAGGTCACGGCGGGACCGGGGCGGTTGCTTTCCAGCAAGATCTGGCCCAGCAACTCGTGATAATAAGGGTCGCGCGGGCGCAGCTTCAGCAGCTTCTGCATCTCCGCCATGGCCTTGGCGGGGGCGGGTTGGCGGTGCAGCGCCACGGCGCGGCGCAGGATCGCGGTCTCGCCGTCGCCTTTGGCCTCGCGTGCGCGCAGCACGGACCGGCTGTTGCGCAGGAACCCTTCCAGCTTTGCGTCCATCCGGTTGAACCAGTAGGCGGTCTCCGCCGGGGTGGCGCGGGTGCGATCGGCATAGGCGGCGGTGTAGCCTTTGACGGCGCGTTGCCGGTCCTTGGTCAACGGATGGGTGCGGGCATAGGGGTCCTGGCGCTGCTCGCGCAGGGCTTCCTGGCCCCGAAACAGATTGAGCACATCCAGCATTGCGCTTGGGTCGATGCCGGCCGTGGCCATGTAGCGCAGCGCGGATTGATCGGCGGAGGCCTCCTCCGCCCGTGTATGCTTAAAGAAGATGCGCTGCGCGGAGCTGGCCGTGCCGGCGGCCAGACCGGCCGCGGCCTGACCCTCACCCTTGGCGGCCAGCGCTATGGACAGGGCCAGCCCGATGGCCGCCGTCCTGCTGGCACGCCGCGCGTTGCCCGCGCGCAGGGTCAGGTGCCCGTTGGCGATATGCGCAATCTCATGGGCCAGCACCGCCTGCAGTGCCTCGGGCCGGTCAAGCCGCAGGATCAGGCCCGAATGGATGAAGATGTGGCGGCTATCAACGACGAAGGCGTTCAGCGACGGGTCGTTGATCACCAGAATACGGATCGAGTTGCTGCCAAGACCTGCCGCGCGCAGCACGGGTTTCGCGATCTCTTTTAGGGAGCGCTCAATCTCCGCGTCACGGATCACGCTGATCGCCTGCGCCGGAAGGGCAAGGCAGATGGCCAGCAGCACCGCACATAGACGCATGATCATAGTCAGACCTCTCATTGACCTTTGCCGCCGCGCTTGGTTCAAGCACCTTGCCGCAACAGTGCGAGGGTAAGATGCGAAGTTCAAGTCGGAGCGAGGTGGATCCATTCATTGTGATGGATGTGATGGAAGCTGCAAGAAAACTTGAACAATCGGGCCGCTCGATCATCCATATGGAGGTGGGCCAGCCCGGCACCCCGGCGCCGAAACCCGCTCGTGACGCTTTGGCTGCGGCGATGGAACGCGACGCTTTGGGCTACACGGTCGCTTTGGGGCTGCCGGAGCTGCGCCGCCGCATCGCGGAGCTCTATCAGGATTGGTACGGCATCACACTCGACCCGTCGCGGGTGGTGGTGACGGCGGGCTCCTCCGCCGCGTTTCTGCTGGCCTTCACCGCGCTGTTTGATGCGGGCGAATCCGTCGGGGTGACGGAGCCGGGATATCCGTCCTACCGCCAAATCCTGAAATCGCTGAACCTGACCCCTGTTGGTATCCCGACCCATGCGGCAGAGCGGCACGTCCCCCAGCTGCCGTCAGCTCCCGTGTCAGGGCTCATCGTAGCCTCACCTGCGAACCCCACGGGCACGATGCTCAGCCATGCACATCTTGAAGCGCTGATCGGTGCCTGCGACGCGCGCGACATCGCCTTCATCTCGGACGAGATTTACCATGGGGTGCAGTATGAAGGCCGGGCCGTCAGCGCGTTGGAGGTCAGCGACGACGTCTATGTGATCAACTCCTTCTCCAAGTATTTCTCAATGACCGGCTGGCGTTTGGGATGGATGGTGGTCCCCGCCGATCATGTGAGACGGATCGAGCGGCTTGCTCAAAACATGTTCATCTGCGCCCCGCATGCGGCCCAGGTCGCAGCCATTGGCGCGCTTGATGCGCAGGCCGAGACGCAGGCGATGCTGGATGTCTACCGCGCCAACCGTGAAATGATGTTGCAGCGGCTGCCGCAGATAGGTTTTGACCGGATCGCCCCGCCGGATGGGGCCTTCTACATCTATGCCGATATATCCCGGCATTCCGATGACGCGCTGGCCTTCTGCCAGGAGGTGCTGGAAGACGCAGGCGTGGCAATCACGCCGGGGCTGGATTTCGATCCGCATCGGGGCCACCAGACGGTGCGCTTTTCCTATGCGGGGGCCAGCGCGGATATCGCCGAGGGGCTGGACCGGCTTGCAACTTTCATGGCCACGCGCGGTTGAGCTTGGTGACGTCACGTAGGGTGCGCCAGATCGCGATAAATTAAGCGCAAATACGGCCCATTCGCCACAGCTGTGTTTTGACCTTGCGGGGCGCAATCCCTATACTTGCATCAGTATATAAACGAGGTCTCCAGTGATCCTGCGCGCGATTTTGTCTTTCTTCGGTTCTATCTTCAGTCTGGTGACCATCGGGATGGTCGCCGTGGCCATTCTGGTGAGCGCCATTTTCATTATGTATGCCCGCGATCTGCCGAATACGGATGAGCTGGCGCAATACACGCCGCCCACGATCAGCCGCATCTATTCCGGCGAGGGGGAGCTGATTGACGAATTCGCCGAAGAACGCCGCTTGTTCGCTCCCGCGGAAGAGATCCCCGATCTGGTGAAACAGGCCTTCATCTCTGCCGAGGACAAGCATTTCTACACCCACAACGGCTATGACCTGGCCGGCATGGGCAAGGCCGCGATCGACTTCGCGCAAGGGGGCCGGTTGCGCGGCGCCTCCACGATCACCCAGCAGGTGATGAAGAACTTCCTTCTGGGCGGCGAACGCTCGGCGGAACGTAAGATCAAGGAACTGATCCTGGCTTCTCGCATCGAAGGGACGCTCGACAAGGATAAAATTCTTGAGCTGTACCTCAACGAAATTTTCCTGGGCCAGAACAGCTTTGGTGTGGCCGCGGCCGCCCAGACCTATTTCAACAAGCCCCTGACCCAGCTGACCACGGAGGAGGCCGCCTATCTGGCCGTGCTGCCGAAAGCGCCCTCTACCTACCACCCCGTCCGCCAGAAGGAGCGCGCGATTGGCCGCCGCAACTTCGTGCTGCGGGAAATGTATGAGAACGGCTATATCGACGCCACTGAGTATGACCGCGCGCAGGACGCGCCGTTGATGACGGTTCAAAACGGCGACTATGAGGGCTTCAAGGGCCAGCTGCGCGACCGCGACTATTTCACCGACGAAATCCGCCGCCAATTGTCTGAGAACTTCGGCAAGGAAGAATTCTTCGGCGGCGGTCTGGCCATTCGCGCAACCGTTGACAGGGAATTGCAGGACGAGGCTGCGTCGGCCCTACGTCGCGCCTTGGAAAATTACGACCGCGCGCAAGGGGTCTTCCACCGCGTGACGACGAAGATTGACCCGGAAACCCTCGGTAATGACGGATGGCGCGAGGCGCTGGACAACACCGCTTTCCCCCGTGACATCACGAAATGGGACGTGGCGGTCGTTTTGGGTTTCGACGGTGCGGATGCCCGCATCGGCGTCGAGGGCGGCGATATTGGCACGATATCGGGCAGTGACGTTGCTTGGGCAAGGCCCCGCCGTGAGGATGGCTCTACTGGTTCGGCACGTGGGTCCGTCGATAACCTTCTGACCGTGGGTGACGTGGTACATGTGCGCCCAAAAGACGATGGCACATACTCGCTGCGCCAAATCCCGCAGGTGCAGGGCGGTTTCATGGCGATGGATGTCAACACGGGGCGGGTGCTGGCGATGCAGGGCGGGTTCTCCTACCAGCATTCGGTGTTCAACCGGGCCACCCAGGCGAAACGCCAACCCGGTTCCTCATTCAAACCGTTCGTCTATGCCGCCGCGCTGGATTCGGGTTTTGCGCCCAATACCATCGTCGTCGACGCCCCGATCGAGATCGATACGCCGCAAGGGCTGTGGCGGCCCAAGAACGCCTCCAACCGCTTTTACGGCCCCGCGCCGCTGCGCACCGGGATTGAACGCTCCCGCAACCTGATGACCATCCGTCTGGCGGAGGAAATCGGCATGGGCACCGTCGCGCAATATGCGGAGCGGTTTGGCGTCTACGACGATATGAACCCGTTCCTGTCCAACGCCCTTGGTGCGCAGGAATCCACGCTGTTCAACATGGTCGCCGCCTACGCGATGTTCGCCAACGGCGGGGAGCGGGTGGAGCCTACGCTTGTGGACCGCGTGCAGGACCGTTGGTGCCGCACGGTTTATCGCCATGATCAGCGCGTCTGCAATGACTGCCAGCTGGCCTCACTGGACGGCGATTTTGCACCCACCATCGTCTCCAACCGCGAGCGGGTGATGAATGCGATCACCGCCTACCAGCTGACCTCCATGATGCAGGGCGTCGTGGACCGCGGCACGGCTGCCAAGACGGTGAACCTGTCCGTGCCCACGGCAGGCAAGACCGGTACAACCAATGACGCGAAAGACGTATGGTTTGTGGGCTTCACATCCAACATCGTGGCGGGCTGCTATATCGGTTATGACCGTCCCCGCTCGCTTGGCGAGAAAGCCTCCGGCGGCGGCATGTGTGGCCCGGTCTTCACCGATTTCATGAAGGAGGCCACGGCCAAATATGGAGGCGGCGAGTTTGAGGTGCCTCCGGGTGGCTACTTCGTGCCGATTGATCGCTTCACTGGCGCACCGTTACCGCAAGGGTCGCGTGGCGATAACGTCGTGCTTGAGTTTTTCCGCGATGGCGAATTTCCGGCCTACGGCATTGGCAATATTCTTGACGGGGGTTTTGCCATGGGCTCCAATCTCAACCTTATTACGCGCGGCAATTCGGACATCAACGCGGTGACGCAGGTGACCACGAGTACCGGCAAAAAGGCCGTCGTTCCGAAACGCGCGAATTTTGGTACGCTCAGCGCGGGCGGGTTGTACTAGCCCGAAAGTATTTGCGAGTACTTTTGGCGCGCAACTTCCTGTTGGACGGCGCCTCGGTCAGCGCCTATCTAGGGGCAAGCACTTAGAGAAAGAACAGCCCAATGCGCGCCGACGCACAAAATGCCGTTGAGGCCATCACCAAATCACTGGAGCTTCTGAAATCGCGTTTGGGCTGGGAAACCGCCCAGCACCGGTTGGAGGAGTTCAACGCCCGTGTCGAAGACCCGACGCTCTGGGATGACCCCGACAAGGCGCAAAAGCTGATGCGCGACCGCCAGTCGCTGGTTGATGCTATAGAGGCCTATACCAGCATGCAGCAGGAGCTTGACGACAATGTCGAGCTGATCGAGCTGGGGGAGATGGAGGACGACCAGACCGTCGTCGAAGAGGCCGAAGCCGCACTGAAAGCACTGGTTGAGAAAGCCGCCGCCAAGGAGCTGGAAGCGCTTCTGGACGGGGAAGCGGACGCCAATGACACGTTCCTTGAGATCAATGCAGGCGCGGGGGGGACGGAAAGCTGCGACTGGGCCTCGATGCTGGCACGCATGTATACCAGATGGGCGGAGAAGCGCGGCTTCAAGGTCGAGCTGCAATCTCAATCTGCGGGTGACGAGGCGGGCATCAAATCCGCCGCGTATAAGATTAGCGGGCACAATGCCTATGGCTGGCTAAAATCCGAAAGTGGCGTGCACCGGCTGGTGCGTATCTCGCCCTTTGACAGCGCGGCCAAGCGGCACACGTCTTTCACCTCCGTCTGGGTCTACCCGGTGGTTGACGACAATATCGAGATCGAGGTGAACCCCGCCGATATCCGCATCGACACCTACCGCTCTTCCGGGGCCGGGGGGCAGCACGTCAATACCACGGATTCGGCTGTGCGGATCACTCACGAGCCCACGGGCATCGTTGTCACCTCGTCGGAGAAGTCTCAGCACCAGAACCGCGACATCGCCATGAAGGCGCTGAAATCGCGGCTCTACCAGATGGAGCTCGACCGCCGCAACGCGGCGATAAACGAGGCGCATGAAAATAAAGGGGATGCGGGTTGGGGCAACCAGATCCGTTCCTACGTGCTGCAGCCCTATCAGATGGTCAAAGACCTGCGCACCAATTACGAGACATCGGACACCAAAGGCGTTCTGGACGGGGACCTCGACGGCCTGATGGCCGAGACATTGGCGCAGAACGTGTCAGGCAAGAGCCGCGCGGACGCAAACAGCTAGGCGGCCCAATTACCGCCACCCGTTAGGAAATGACGCTGGATAGGTCTTTCTGTTCCTGGTTTCCGCGGGAACCGCCTCCTTTAAACCCCGAAAACAGCGAGATAAACGCGCTGATCAGGCACAGGATGGCCGCGACCCATGTCATCCGCGAAAAGGCCGCGTTTGATGCCTCCGTATGGCCTGCAAGCTCGGACGCTTCGCCAAAGCTGTCCGGGCCGCCATTGGCCCCATAGGTTACCGCGATCACACTGCCCATGGCGGCGACCGAGATCAGCCCCGCCATGCGGGTGACAGCGTTGTTGACCCCTGACGCGGTGCCGGTCTTGTGGCTTTCCACGGCGCCCATCACCGCCGTTGACAGCGGCGCCACGACTAGCGCCATGCCGATCCCTTGCAGGCACATGGCCGGGATGACCATGCCCCAGAAATCGCCGCTATCTGCCACGTAGGACAGGGTTCCGTAGCCCGTTGCCAGCACCAGGGAGCCTGCGACCAAAAGCGGTGCGGGGCCGTGTTTCTCCGCCATGCGACCGGCAACGCCCGACAAGGCTGCGATGAAGAATGACAAGGGCGCGTAGGCGGCGGAAACCTCGATCTCGGTCACGCCCCAGCCACCAACGACGGCCATCGGCAGATACATCGAGATGGTCGAGAAGGAGAAATAGATGAAGAAGCTCACGATGTTGGCGATGGTGAAGCGGCTGTTTCTGAACAGATCAAGCGGCATCATCGGGTGAGGGCTGCGTGCCTCGACCAGCAGAAACAGAACCAACGCAGTAACGCCCGCCGCCGCATAGGCAAGCGCGCGCGTATCAACCAGGTTGCCATGTTCCGCGCCCGTCAAAGCCCAGGCGATCAGCCCCAGACCAAGGGTTGCCAGGATGCCTCCGGGAAAATCGACCCCACGTTCAGGTTGCGCCGGGTCGCGCTCGATCTTATGCCAGAGCACCAGCAACGCCAGACCGCCAAGCGGCAGGTTGATCGCGAAAATGTAGCGCCAGGTGTCGATGCCTCCAAAGGTCAGCGCGAGCCCCCCGATGATGGGACCCAAAGCCGCCGTAATGGCCGAAGAAGCGGCCCAGATGCCAATAGCCCTGCCACGTTCGCCGGGCGGATAGGCCCGCGAAATCAATGCCAGCGAGCCGGGCACCATGAAAGCCGCCCCGATGCCCTGTATAGCACGGGCACCAATCAGAAATTGCGGGGTTGGGGCCAGGGCGCAGGCCATGGAGGCCGCGACGAAAAGTGCGATACCGCTGGCAAAGACCCGGGCCAGCCCAAACCGATCCCCAATCGCGCCGCCCACGAGGATCAGCGAAGACAGGGTCAGCATATACGCGTTTGATATCCACTGTGCCTGAACGAGGGTGGCAATCAGGCTTTCACGCATGCCCGGAAGCGCAATAGCAACCATAGAGCCGTCAATAAAGCCCAGGCCAGAGGCCAGAATTGCAGCAAATAAAATATATTTTCGTGCTTCAGGAGCACATAATGCGTATGACCCCGGACGTGTAGCCTGATCCGGGGTCGATATATCGGTCATTTAGCTCTTAGCTTTTCGCTGGCTCTGCAATGGCTGCTGCCGCAGCAGGCTGTTTGGAGGAACCCGTGTTCAGCGGATCATCCTGGCGCTGCACTGACCCCTCAAAATGCGCACCCGATTCAATAGCAATCGTTTTGTGGATGATATCGCCCTCAACACGAGCGGTGGATGTCAGCCGGACCTTGAGGCCGCGCACGCGGCCCACGATGCGGCCGTTCACAACGACATCGTCCGCGATGATTTCGCCTTTGATGACCGCTGACTCGCCGACGGTCAGCAGGTGGGCGCGAATGTCACCCTCTACCGTGCCCTCGACCTGAATGTCGCCTGTGGTTTTCAGGTTGCCGGTAATGACCAGATCGCTGGATAGGGTGGACGGCGCCGCCTTTGGCCGCGGCGCGGTGTTGGCAAGATCAGGCTTCGATGCGGAGCCTGACTTGGCTGCCGGGTTTGCCCCCCCATCCGCGCCGTCTTTCGCGCCTTGGTTGGGTTCGTTGATCTTGCTTTTAGAAAACATCGCGTCCTGCCTTGATGTAGGTCATTGGGTTTACGGGGTTGCCGTTGATCCGCACCTCATAATGAAGATGCGTTCCGGTTACCCGGCCAGTCGCTCCCATATCACCGATATGGTCCCCACGCGAGACTTTTTGACCTACCTGGACACGAATTTTGGAGTTGTGCGCGTAACGGGTTTCAATTCCGAACGCATGTCTGATTTTGATCAGCTTGCCGTAGCCGGACTGCCAACCGGCAAACGTCACTACCCCGTCGGCGGAGGCGTGGATGTCGGTGCCGGTTGCAGCGGCAAAATCAACGCCCGCATGCATACGACGGCCCGCGCCTTTGGGGTCATTGCGGAAGCCAAAACTGGATGTGAAGCGGAAATTGCCTTTGACTGGCAGGCCCACGGGTGTTTTGTCAGCAGCGATGCGGAACAGGTTAATCCGGTCCAGTTCCTTCAGCAGGGTGTTTGCCCGCTCCGTGGTGGCGTCCTTCACCAGGGCCCCGCCCGAGGTCGATTTCGTCACCGGCAGTAGGGGGCCGCCTTGACCGGAATAGCCGCGGCGCACCTCGTTCAGGATGCTTTCCGTCGGCATGCCGGCGGCGCGGAACATCTTGTCCAAGGGCTCAAGCGACACGGTCACAGCCTCTTCTAGACGTTGGAAAATCCGGTCGTTGCGGTCGTCGGCCAACTGCATTTCGAATTCCAGGTCGGAGACGATCTGTTCTGCCTCAGACGAGAATTTGATAGCCTCATCCCGTTCAGCGGCGGTGCGCTCAAGGGCTGCCGTCAAAAAGGAGACGGAGCCGTCAACCGATTTCGCCTGCGCGACAAGCGGCGCATCACCGGCGCGTTCTGCTTCTATCTCAGCAATCAAACCTGCATGTTCCTGGCGGGCGCCATCGCGTTCTTTGATGGTGCGGCGCAGGGTTTTCTGGATGACTTCGATGCCGGTCGCCAATTCGGTCCGACGATCCTCCGAGGCAAGCAGCGCGCTTTGCATGTCTGAAATCTGGTCCAGCGCCACGAAGAACCGGTCTTGGGCTGCTGCGGCTTCGGCGGCGCGGTCGTCCCGCTCTGCGCTCAGCGCGTTCAGCCGCGCCTCATAGGTCGCGCGTTCCCGCTGCGCCTGTTCACGCTGGTTGCCCGAGCTGATCGTGTCCATCAGGAAAATCGCGGTGACCACGATGGTCCAGGCCATCAGCAACGCGCCGCCTGCCATGACGGAGGCAGTGGTGACGGGCCGCAGGCGGATGAACCGCGTGCCGCTGTCTGATTTCATGAAAACACGTTGTTCAGGCAGTTTGCGCTCAAGCGCATGGTTGAGCTTATCTAGCAGTCGCGTATGCAATGTGTTGCCCCGTTTTGTCCCAGTCCGTTGCACAGCATGGCGGATGTCCCCAACACCTAGCTGGCCACGCTCCGACAAAGCTCTACGGCCTAAATGCCGGTTTCGCAATCTTTTGCCGCAATTTGGAGAGGTTACGCGCGGAAATCCGCCTTGCAAAAACTGCTCCCTGAGCCGGTTGGTCGTTAATGGGACCGCGCCGGATCAGGTGCCGTCAAGTCAATGCCGCAGGGGTTTCAGTCAGCGGCCAATAGAAATCAGGTGCGATTCCGGCTTCTGCACGTTTTTCTTCGTTGAAGGGTGGGCGCAGCTTGGCGTGGAAATAGCGTTGAACCAAGGTGTGAAACGCTTCCTTCGGGTCCCGGTTCTCGCGGCCGCACAAGAAGTGAAACCATTTCGACCCATAGGCCACATGGGCGACCTCTTCGGCGTAGATGACCTCTAGCGCGTCGACCACGTTTTTGTCCTTGGCCTGCTTGAATAAGCTGATCATGCCCGGTGTGACGTCCAGCCCGCGCGCCTCCAGAACCATCGGCACAACAGCGAGTCGGCCCATGATGTCCTGCGCCGTATCGGTTGCGGCCTGCCACATGCCCGCATGGGCCGGCAGCGCGCCATAGTGGCTGCCATGAGCCTGAAGACAGTCCGATAACAGACCGAAATGTTTAGATTCTTCATCCGCCGCCTTCACCCAATCATCATAGAAGCCCAAGGGGAAGTCGGTGCCGGGAAAGCGGGCGATGATGTCCCAGTGCAGGTCAACCGCGTTCAGCTCAATATGGGCGATGGCGTGCAGCATGGCGATGCGCCCCTCCGCTGTGCCTGGCTTGCGGTGCGGCACATCGCGCGGGTTGAGCAATGCGGGCTTTTCGGGCCGGGCCGGCATGTCGGGGGGCCGCGCCGTCCCAAGCTTGATTGCCTTACCGGCGACGCGCGCCCTTTGCCAACGGGCGGCATGCGCCCGGCTGATCGCGGTTTTTTCATGCGGGTCGGCGGTCATCAGAACCTCGACCGCCATGGCGCGCAGGGTTTGGGTCATGCGGCCTGTGCCGCCTCCAGCACCGCCGCGACATGGCCGGGCACGCGCACCTTTTGCCAGGCGTTTAGCACCGTGCCGTCGGATCCGATCAGAAAGGTCGAGCGTTCGATGCCCATATAGGTCTTGCCGTACATGCTTTTCTCTTTCCAGACGCCGTAAGCCTCACAAGTCTCGGCCTCGGCATCTGAGGCCAGGATGACGCCCAGATTGTGCTTGGTCACGAATTTGTCATGCTTGGCCGCTGTGTCTTTTGAGACGCCGATCACCTCTACGCCTGCGGCTTTGAACGCGTCCAGCCGCTCGGTAAAACCGATGGCTTCCTTGGTGCAGCCCGGCGTGTCATCCTTGGGGTAGAAGTAAACCACAACCTTGGACGGGCGCAGGTCAGACAGCGTGACGCTGCCCCCGCCGTCGCGCGGCAAGGTGAAATCAGGGGCGGTGTCGCCGGGGTTAAGCATGGCACAAATCCTCTTTGCGTCTCATTCAACGAAATTTTTGTGGCTTGCAAGCTAGGTCGGTGGCACAAAAGTTAAAGACGTCGAATGGCACAAGACCGAAAAACGGCACAGCGACAGACCGGCGCGCCCTGCAAAGAGGCCAGATGAACGAGCGCTCATCAGATCACAGACCCGACCGCGACCCTGAGGTGGACGCGGCCCAAGACGGGTATGACCAGGCCCCGCCGCTGCCCGGCGGTGCGCCGCATGCGGTCAAGAAGCGACGCGGCGTGCGCAAGAGATGGGTGTTTTTGTCCATGGGCAGCGCTGTGGTCAGCCTTGTTCTTGCCGTTGCCATTCTGGGCGCGCTTTTCGTTATGGGCCGGTCCGTTGCGCTGCCGGACTGGGTCGCCGAAGAGGTCGAGACCCGCATTAATGACCGCGTTGAAGGGCCAGAAATAACACTCGCCGGGGTGCGCGTGGGGCTGTTGGACGCGCAGCTGCGCCCCACGTTGGAACTAACGGGCCTGCGCCTGAAATCGGCCGAGCCGCAACCGCTGATGGCCCTGCCCACGGTGCGTGTGAAGGTCGACACCTCTGAACTTTTGCAAGGCCGCGTGGCGCTGGAAACGCTGGATGTCCAGAACGCCCAGATCAATTTGACGCGCAATCCGGACGGCGCGTTTTCCTTTGATTTCGACACGGGGCTGTCGGGAGAGGGGATGGCCGCAGGCTCCGTAGCGGAGGTGCTGTCACTCGTCGATACGCTCTTCGAAGAACGGTTCATGCGCGAGCTGGAAGAGGTCAATGTCACAGGCGTCACGCTTCGGCTTGACGACCAACGGCTTGGCCAACGTTTCGAGGTGGCGGACGGTCAGCTGTCGCTGGTCAATGGGGCGAATTTTCTGGCGCTGAGCGTGGGGTTTGACGTCTCCCTCGACGGCGCGGCCCCGGCGCGACTTGTGCTGTCGGCAGATAAGGCGAAAGGCGCGGGGGGCGGGCGGCTTCAGGCAACATTCTCCGATCTCAGGGTGCGCGATTTGGCGGAACAGATCAGTACGCTCAATTTCCTCAGCGTTCTTGACGCCCCGGTCGAGGGCGCCATCAGCACCGAGTTCGGCCCCGAGGGAGAGTTGGTCAGCTTCTCCGGCGCGCTTGAAATTGGGGAGGGGGCCGTGCAACCCGCACCACAGGCCGCCGCCCTACCGATTGAACGGGCGCGCACGCTGGTGCGCTACAGCGCGGCAACCAACCGGCTGCATATGGAAAATCTCAGCATCGACGCGCCTGAGCTGCGCCTGCGCGGCCAAGGCCATGCGGACCTTCAGGATTTTGCCGCCGGCATCCCGCAGACGCTGCTGATGCAAATTCGGCTGAGTGACATCAATCTTGATCCGGCCGGGCTGTTCGAGAGCGCTGTCACCTTCCGCGAAGGCCAGATTGACGCGCGCTACCGGCCGCAACAGCTGGCGCTCGATCTGGGCCAGTTGGTGCTGCGAGACGGCGAGACGGAAATCGTAGCGGGTGGCAAGATCGGTGTTGCCGAAGGCGGTTGGCAGGCGGCGGTGGACGCCAAGATCGGCGTTATAGCGCAAAGCGACCTGCTGGCGCTTTGGCCGCCGTCGGTGGTCGAGAATACCCGCAGCTGGCTGACCGATAATATCAGCTCTGGCCTGCTGAAAAACACGGCCGCCGCTTTGAGGATCGAGCCGGGCCGCGCGCCGCAGGCCGCCGTGACCTTCAATTTCGACGGCGCCAAGGTCCGCTACGTGAAGACCCTGCCAGAGGTCGAGAACGGGCGCGGCTATGTCACCATCGCGGGCAATGCACTGACGCTGAACGTGCATGAAGGCTACGTCACCTCCCCCGAGGGGGGGCGGCTGGACGTGTCGGGGTCGGTCATGCAAATCCCCGATATTGCTAACCGCAAGCCTTGGACGAATATCGACCTGAAAGCGCGCGGAAACCTACAGGCTGCCTTGTCCCTACTTGACCAGAAGCCCTTTGAATTCATGAGCAAATCAGGCGTCGCGACTGATATCGCTTCAGGCCAGGCAGAGGTCAAGGCAACGCTGCGGCTGCCGTTGATCAAGCAGGTGAAGGTCGGTGATGTCAGCTATGAGGTCGGCGCGGTGTTGTCTGACCTGCGTTCCGACGCGCTGGTGGAGGGGCGGCGTCTTGAGGCGGATGAAATGGTGCTGAGGGCCGGCGACGGCCAGCTCAGTATCTCTGGCCCCGCGCGGCTTGACGGCATCCCCATCACCGTCACCTGGCAGCGCGCTCTGGGGCCCGGCAGCGATGACGGCTCAACGGTTGAGGGGCAGGTAGCGCTGTCGCAGAGGGCGTTGGATGTTTTCAATATCGGCCTGCCGGATGGCGCTGTCAGCGGACAGGGGCAGGCGGACTTCTCGCTGGCGCTGGCCAAAGACGCCCCGCCCAAGCTGGAGCTAACCTCGGACCTGCGCGGCATTGGCTTGCGGATCGAGGCGCTTGGCTGGGCGAAACCACCCGCCTCCGCAGGACAATTGCGGCTCGCGGCTACCTTGGGGCCGGTGCCGGAAGTGACCGCGCTTGAGCTGGCGGGTGCCGGGCTGTCCGCCACGGGCAACGTCTCGATCAGGCCCGGCGGCGGGCTGGAACGCGCCGTTTTCGCGCCTTTGCGGGTGGGGGACCGCCTCAACAGCCGGGTCGAGGTGATTGGGCGCGGGCCGGGCGTGCCGGCCATCATAGCAATACGCGGCGGTGTGATCGACATTCGCAAGTTTGGCGTGGGCAGGCGTGATGGTACCCCGCGCGGCGGCCCCCCGCTGGATCTGGCCTTGGATGCGCTGCAGGTCAGCGACGGGATCGCGATCGAGGATTTCCGCGCCCAGTTCAGCAACGAGCGGGGCCTGGAGGGTCGGTTCACCGGCAAGATCAATGGCGGCGCGGAGGTCGCGGGCGTCCTGCAACCGACGGAGCGGGGACTGGCCGTGCGCATCAATGCACCCGATGGCGGGCGGGTGGTCGCGGCCACTGGCATTTTCCGAAATGCGCGCGGTGGTGACATGAGCCTTGTGTTGCAACCCACTGGCAGAGATGGGGAATTCAATGGCTCACTTAAGATTGCGAACACGCGGGTCAAGAATGCGCCGGCACTGGCAGACCTGCTTTCTGCCCTGTCTGTCGTGGGGCTGATGGAGCAGTTATCAGGCGATGGCATCCTCTTTTCGGAGGTCGAAGCGCGGTTCACCCTGTCCCCCGGCGGGGTCCGGCTGCAGGAATCCTTTGCCGTGGGGCCATCCATGGGCATTACGATGGACGGGGTCTATGCCAACGCCAACCGACGGATGCAGATGCAGGGGGTCGTGTCGCCCATCTACCTACTGAACCGCCCCCTCGGTTTCCTGTTTGCCAAGAAGCGGGAGGGGCTTTTTGGTTTTACCTACCGGCTGGACGGATCGGCAGATGCGCCCAAGGTCTCCGTCAATCCGCTTTCGGTCTTTACCCCCGGCATCTTCCGGGAGATGTTCCGCCGGCCCCCGCCCAAGCTGCAAAACTGAGGTCCAATGAAGCTCGACGATTTTGACTTTGATCTGCCTGAGCGGCTGATCGCGACCCGCCCTGTGGTCCCGCGAAGTGCGGCCAAATTGCTGGTGGCCGAAGGCGATAATATCCGCGATCACCACGTCGATGACCTGCCCGACCTGCTGCAGCCGGGCGACCTGCTCGTGATCAACAATACCAAGGTGATCCCCGCGCGGCTGTTCGGGACCCGCGACCGAGATGGCAATGTCTCCAAAATCGAGGTCACGCTGCTAGCCCCCGATACGCAAGGAAACTGGCAGGGGCTTGTGAAGCCGCTGCGAAAGGTCCGCGACGGGGAGGTGATCAGTTTTGACGCAGAGCTTGAGGCCGAACTTGTGGCCCGCGCCGACGGACAGGCGACACTGCGCTTCAACCTTGAAGGCGCGGAGTTTGACGCCGCGCTCGCCACGGCGGG
>CALHHY010000101.1 GCA_938030665.1 uncultured Litoreibacter sp.
AAAATTACTGAGTAATTTTAGAACGAACCCAGTGTGCCGACAGGTGGTTTCCTGCAAGGAAATCACCGACAGGCAGCACCACGGCTGAAGTTAAAGAAGGCCGCTCCCAAATGGGGGCGGCCTTTCTTGATACGTAATAAACTCTTGCGGCACTTCGGGAAGCAAGTCAGCTTGCGGACGAGTTCTAGGTCGTTAGAATTCCTGTAAACGCTACTTCTACTGCATTTTGTTAGCAGCAAGCGATTTGAGTGTGTTGCAATGACGAAAAAGATACTGGTCAGATTTCTGCAAGCAGTCTTGGTAACTATTGTGGTGCTTGCTTCGCTTGAGGTCTGGATGCGAGGCGTGGCTCGAGAACGCTTTACAAAAATGGCGTTGGACCGTTTTGATGATCTCGGCGGGATTTCGTTTATCACCAATGAGTATGGAAATCCGTCAAACGTCATTCCAACAAACAGCATCGTTTTACCTGTACGCCTGAAGATGGTGGAAGAAAAGTTGGGTTTCTTCCTATCTACTTTACCAGTTGATGTTCGTGTGCCTCTAAGAGTTTTGAGCACTGATACCGTCAATTCTCCGATGCGGTACTACATTTATGATCTCCAACACTGCAGCAATAGCGGATGTAAATTCGACCCTGAACATCTGACTGAAATTTCTCGTGATCTTTTCGATCGCTTCGAACGCCCAATACAGAACGCTCAAAACTGCAAGCAAAGAGTTACAAGAACTATTCTCAACGATAAATGGTATTCCTACGTGTACGTCGCCGAGCTCATGGTTCTCTTTGATGGTGCATGCGCGCCTACACGCTTTAGTCTGCAAATAGTTGATCCAGCCCGGTTTGGTCTAGATCGATTTGTCAGAGGGATGAATGGCGCTTCACCTCCGTATTTAACCAGCCAAGCTATTCGTCAAAAGAACCTAGTATTGGAGAGACAGTGACATGTGGGTAAGTGCAATACATTGGCGATTTGCACGAACCGGCAGCAATCGTTCCTCACTGAAATTGACCTATGCCGGTTTCACCGCAATAACCAGCCACAGGCAGGGTTTGTTCCGCCCTGAAAGGCGCCGGAACCTAATCCACTACGAATGTCGCCGCCGTCGCCACGCCAAAGGCTGCCAGCAGGTTGCGCAGGCTGACGGTCTTGCTGTCATAGCAGGCCAGCGAGTCCTCGGGCAGGATGTAGGGGTTGAACTCGTCGCGCTCCGCCGCGCGCAGCAGGTCCTCGACCGAGCGGTCAATCACCACGGACTCCCCCGTGATCGGGTTGCGGGAGAAAAGGACCGCGCGCCGGTTTGCATTTGTCAGTTTTGACCCACCCACGCAGTTCAGCCCGAAAACGGCCTGCAGGAACCGGGTGCCGTAGCGCATCTCCCGCGCGTCAGGGACGGCGGCCGGGCTGTTGGCCAAGGCGGTTTCCGCAAGGTTGGACAGGAACACCGTGACCCCCGGCGGCGTGACCGAGCTGGGCACCATCAAATCATCCTGGAAGCATTTGCGGGACGGGACCTCCACCCGGTCGCCCGCGATCATGATCGGGTCCGGGAAGGGGCCGCCGCGCGGGGCGGGACGGATATCATAGACAGTGCGGGTGCCGCCCCGGATTAGCACTACCTGCGACAGGTCCGCGTCAGGCCTGATACCACCGGCATTGCGCAGCGCCGTAGACAACCTGCGGGAGGAAGTCGCGGCGCCTAGCGCCAGTTGGCGTTCGGGATCGCGGGTCTGCGCGTTGGCGCCGCCAACGATCACCTGACGCGGCTCGAAAACGGCGCCCGACACAAAGACCGTCGCCTCTGAATAGTCTTTCAGCAGGACCGAGACCCGCGGCTCGATGCTGTATAGCTCATCGGCCAACAGGGCCTTCGCAATCGCTGCCGCAACGGCGCTCGGACTGCGCGCGGCGGCCGGAACGGGGCGCAGGAAGGGCAGGCGGATGTTGCCGTCCTCGCCAATGACGTAGCTGCCCGACAGGGTTTCGTCCTCGGCCACAAAAACCTCAACCAGATCTCCGATGGAGAGCACCTCCGCCCCGCTGCCGGTCACGGATGAGGCGCTGACGCCGGTTTTGGTGGTCAGCGCGTCCGCGTCGCTTAGCGCCGGGCCACCTGCGCATTTCAGCGCATCAAGATAGGCCGACCGGGTCACCTCCGCCCCGCCGGTATCGGGGCCGCGATAGCGCGCCTGATAGCCTTCGCCTGCGTTAATATCCTCAATGTTGCCCGGTATTTTATGCGACGCGCAGGAGGCCAACAGGCTGGCCACGCCAACCATCATCACGCTTGCGAAATAACGCATGTTTTCTGCCCATTAATTCTTTTTTGCTTATCCTAGCCTACCGCAGCGGTTCCGCGGCAGAAAATAGGGTCAGGTGGTGCCTCGACTATCCTTTTGCATAGCGAGCGGTGCGAAATCGCCACAAGACCCGCCTTCCAGACAGCAGACCCGGCAGAGCGGCGGGGGTAGGCATAGGTCAACCAGTCCGAGGGTATCATGTCTGACAACCGCCATTTCCTAACATCGCTTCTGACCAACGGGGCGTCCGAGATCATCCAGAAACTGTCCCGCATCGCGGTCGTGGTTGTGGTGGCCCGTGTGATGGACGCCGAAGCCATCGGCCTTGCCGCCGCCGCGATTGCTGCGGGCGACATTCTGAAATCCCTGACCGAGGCCGGCGTGGTGCAGCGCATTATTGCGGCCCGCGACGCGGCGTTGCCGGCAGTCGTCGCAACCGCGCGGCGACTGTTCTGGATGTGGTGCCTGGGGCTTTTTGCATTCCAGTGCCTGCTGGCCGTGGGCTTCTGGCTTTGGACCGGCAGCACGCTGGTTGCCGTGATGATCGCGCTTTTGGGGCTGGAATACCTGTTCATGCCGGCTGGCATCGTGCAATGCGCGCTTGCCATGCGGGCCGGGCGGATGACCGCCACGGCGGGGGTCGCGGGCGGGCAGGTGCTTCTGGCCAATCTGCTGACGGCTGCGCTCGCGCTGGTATTCCCCTCGCCACTTGCGCTGGTGTTGCCGCGCGTGTTGACGGCCCCGGTCTGGCTGATCGGGATGCGGCGGCTGCACCCGGATGTGCCGCCGGCACCCGTAAAAGCCGCCCCCGTGGCCCATTTCACCGGCTTCGGCGCCTGCCTGCTGGGCAGCGAGGTCATCCGCACCCTGCGGCTGCAGGGCGACAAGCTGGTCATCGGGGCGACCCTGGGGCCTGAGGCCTTGGGCATCTACTTCTTCGCGTTCAATGCAGGGCTCAGCCTCGCGACCTCCGTCTCCATCGCCTTCTCACGGGTGATCTTTCCGCGCATTGCGGGGGCCAAACACCGTGCCCGCGCCGCGGGGGAGGCCGTCTGGCTGGGCCTGCTCATGACCGCCCCCGTTGTGGTGTTGCAGGCGCTGGCCGCACCCACCTACGTACCGCTGCTTCTGGGTCAGGAATGGGCGCATATCGCGCCCATCGTGTCGATCCTTTGCCTTGCCGCGATCCCGACGATGGTGTGGTCCGGCACTGCGCAATGGCTGCGGGCCGAGGACCGCGCGGGGACCGAGCTTGCGATCACCGCTGCGCTGACAACCGGGTTGCTGACTGCGACCTATCTGCTGGCACCTTTGGGTTTGGAGGCGGTGGCGTGGGGCTATCTGGCCGTGTCCTGCCTGGGTCAACTTCTGGCCAGCATCCCGCTTTTTCTTTCAATCCGTAAGTTGGAGGCCAAATGATGCCCCGTTTCTCCGTAATTGTTGCCTGCTACAACGCTGCTGAAACCCTGCCCGAGACGCTGGCCTCGCTGCAGGCGCAGACTGAAACCAATTGGGAGGCGATCTGCGTCGATGACGGCTCCACCGATGCAAGCCTGAAGATCCTGCGGTCAGCCGCCGAGGCTGATCCGCGCATCCGGGTGATCACCCAGCAAAATGAAGGCCCCAGCCGGGCGCGGAACACGGGCGCGGTGCTGGCGCGGGCTGATTGGATCGCCTTTCTCGATGCCGACGATCTGTGGGTCCCCGAGAAGCTCGCGCAGGTGACGGAAGCCGCCGACGCCGCGCCAGAGACTTCTGCGATCTTTGGCAAAGTGGCGTTCTTTGACCCCGACACGGGTAAGACTACTGCATTTTCGAATGTAACGCCCGGTGTGGTCGGGCTGGATCAGCTGCTGGGCGAAAACCCGGTCTGCACGCTGTCAAACCTCTGCGTGCGCCGCCTGGCCTTTCTGGAGCTTGGCGGGTTGCGGGAGGATATGCGCTATAGCGAGGACCTCGAATTTCTGATCCGTTTCGCCGCCGATGGCAAGATGCTGACGGCCATGGCGGAGCTGCACACGAGATATCGAGCCAGCAGCGGCGGTCTGTCAGCCAATCTGCTGCTGATGCATGAAGGCTGGCGGCAGGCAATCCGCAGCGCAGGCCCGTCCCTGTCGGCGCAACGCCGCGCGCGGGCGGAGGCGCTTCACCTGCGGTATCTGGCACGCCGCGCCCTGCGGCTGGGTGCCCCTCCAGGCTCGGCGGTGCATCTGGCACTTACCGGTTTCTCGTTATCGCCACTGACGTTCCTTGGCGGCGGATACCGGGGGCCTGCGACATTCATCTTCTGCCTGATCTCACCCTTTATGCCGGCCTGCCTGCGCCGCGCGCTGTTTTGCTAGGAGGGATGGATATGCCTAATGTCAGCATCGTCGTTCCGGCCTATAACACGTTGAGAACACTGCCTGAAACGGTAGCATCCCTATTGGCTCAGACCTATGGCGACCTTGAGGTGATCGTCGTGGATGACGGTTCAAGCGATGGCACTGCAGATTGGGTTCGGGCCCAAACTGACCCACGGCTACGCCTCGTCCGTCAGCTCAACCGGGGCCTGGCCGGCGCGCGCAATGGCGGCATCATCGCAGCGCGGGGTGACCTGATCGGGTTTTGCGACGGCGACGACCTGTGGGAACCTGAAAAACTGAAACAGCATGTGGACCTCCTTGCGCGCCATCCCGAGATCGGGGTCAGTTTTTCGGCCTCCCTGCTGGTTGACGAGGCAAACCGCAGCTTGGGCATCATTCAGGCGCCACGCCTAACCGATCTGGGCGCGCATGACATCCTGCTGCGCAACCCGGTCGGCAATGGCTCCTCTCCGGTTATCCGCGCCGAGGTATTTCGCGAGATTGCCTACCGCCCGAACGGCCAGTCCCGCGACTGGTTCTTTGACGAGACATTGCGGCAGTCCGAAGATATCGAATGCTGGGTGCGCATCGCCTTGACGACGGCCTGGGATTTTGGCGGACTGGCTGAGCCTTTGACGCGCTACCGCGTTGTCAGCAGCGGGTTGTCGGCCAATCTGGACAAGCAATACGCGACCTGGACCCAGATGGCCGATAAGCTGCGCGTGTTGGCGCCGGAATTCGCACAAACCTGGCTGCCGGCCGCGCAAGCCTATCAGCTGCGCTATCTGGCCCGCCGGGCCGTCAGCCTCGGTGATGGTCGCGCTGCCGCCCGGCTGCTGGTAGAAGCCTTTCGCGCCTCCCGTCACCCGCTGGTGTTCGAGCCGCGCAAGACGCTCATCACCATGGCTGCAACGGCATTGTTGCTGCTTGGGGGCCGGGCCGTCGTCGCACACGTTCTGAAAGGGCGCGCGGCATGACCCGGTTTTGCCACCTGATCGACGATACAAGCCCCGGCGGGGTGATGCGAATGCTGTCTTTCATCCAAGGCTCCGCCCGCATGGCGGAGATGGGGACGCATGAGGTCATGACCTCCCCCGCAGGCCTGAGCCGGCCACCCAAGATCAACGCGGATGTCATCGTTTCCCACATCGTGCTGTCTTGGCGCAATCTGCCCTTCTTCTTCGCCCTGCGCGCTCGCTATCCAAAGGTCACGCTGGTGCATGTCGAACACCATTACAGCGCTGCTTTCGAGGCTCAGGAGGTCACGCGTGCGGGCCGTTTTCGCGCGATGCTGCGTGTCTCCATGTCCTTGTTTGACCGGATCGTGACGATCAGCGGGGCGCAGCAGACGTGGCTGCGCGACCGGGTGGGGATATCGCCGGCCGGGATGTACCTGATCCCGTCTTGCGTCGCACTGGATGAGTTTCTGGCCATCCCAGCCGCCACTGGGCCGGTGCGCCGCATCGGGGCGATTGGGAGGCTGCATCCGCAGAAGGGGTTTGATGTGCTGCTCCCGGCTTTCCGCGCGGCGGACCTGCCGGGGGTGACACTTGAGATTTATGGCGACGGGCCGGAACGGGAGGCGCTTCATGCGCTGGCGGGTGGCGACGCGCGCGTGGTTTTTCATGGCCATGTCGAAGATCCGATTGCAGCGCTCAGCGCGGTTGATGCGGTCGCCATGCCTTCCCGACGGGAGCCTTACGGGCTGGTCGCTTTGGAAGCGATGGCCGCCGGGCGTCCGCTGCTGGTCTCAACTGCGGACGGGCTGCGCGACCACGCCGATCTGGGGGCGATCCCTGTCCCAAGTCTGACGGTGGAGGCCTGGACCGCCGCCTTGCAAAAGCTCGGCGCGCAGCCTGATACGGGCCGTGCCGCAGTAGCCAAAGCCCGCGTGGCCCAGTCCGAGGAGCGTTTTGCGCACGGCTGGCGCAG
Organism: uncultured Litoreibacter sp.; assembly: GCA_938030665.1. GTDB lineage: Bacteria > Pseudomonadota > Alphaproteobacteria > Rhodobacterales > Rhodobacteraceae > Litoreibacter. The sequence goes on from CALHHY010000101.1 coordinate 6,580, forward strand.
GCTGCTTGATGAGGCGGGCGTTAGCTGAAGCGCTATCAGTCTTTGCGAAGGGTTAGACAGGCAGCACCGCTCCGTCCGCAGACTGCTCGCTTTCCTCGGTTTTCCGCTCCGCCATCTCGCGTAGGTGGATGCCCAAAAGCACCAGGGCGGGCCACATCAGATAGGCCTCGATCTCGATATTTTCGCCCATGGATAGCAGCCCGAAGACGCACATGATCCCCATCGGTAACCGTCCTTGCGGGTGAACGGTCGCATCCTTCAGGGTCAGGCAGAAATGCACCACGAAGGGGACCGCCATGGCCAGAAACCCCACCAGTCCTTTCACGAACAGAAGGCCCCACCATGTGTGATGCGAGCCGATCGGCATGTATTCAACGATATGCGCGCCCGGTGCGACCTTGCCGTGACCGAACCAGAAGGCATCCGCCTCCCACCGTTCATGGGCGATGCGCTGCAGCGTCTCGCGCACCCGTGTGCTGTCCGCGCGGGAGGCCCTGAACGCGTACCAGAAGGCGGACACCCCATCCATCAGGGTGGTCCACAGCACCGCCAGCGATGCCGCCAGCGCCGCCCCCACCATCCACGCCCAGGTTTTCAGCAGCAAGGGCATCATGCGCGGCCCGACACTCGCCACGACCAAAGCCACGAGGCTGAGGCGCGACTTGGACATCAGGATCATCGCGATACCAGCAAGGCAGCCGACCCAAAGCCAGCCGCGGTGTTTTTCCTCCAATGCGAAAAGCACCATGATCACCCCCAAGAGCCCGGCAAAGGGCGACCACGGGGCATAGAATTGCCAGCGCGGGGTCCAGCTGGACGGGTCGAGCGTGTAGAAATAGACAGTGAAATATTCCGGCCCCGGCCCGCCCACGGCCTTCAGCGGCGAAGTGAATATCTGCTGCGGCAGCCCGATGGAGGGGGCAATCGCCATGATGGGCAGCAAGATCAAGGTGACGAGCGCCAGTTTGCAATGAGCGCGCACCAGCACCTCCCGGCGGATTTGCAGGACGGCGCCTGCCAGGGGGAACAGCGCCAGCAGCGCCCAGCCCTTTGCCCAGCCGATGGAGGATTTGATCGTCCCTTTCAGGCCCAGATCCCAGTTGATGTGGCCCGCCCAAAGCGCGATCAGCATCACCCCCATCCCTGCGGCCCACAGCCAGACCATCCCAGGGATCGACCCTGTGGGGCGCAGATCCTCGCGCATGGCCGGACCAAGGAACAGCGCCATACCGGCAAGGCCCGCCAAAACCCAAGCCAGAACCGGACCCACCACATAGAGACTGCCAACGGCATAAAAGCCCCAGGTCCAGACCAGTGTTTTGTAGGTGATCCGCTCCGGCAGGGTCATGCGTCGGACCGTATCAGCAGTTTGTCGATCAGCGGGCGGCGGACCCAGGCCAGCAGCAGGCCGATTATGACCATCAGGGTTGCCGCGATCCCTGCGGCCATGGCGATCATCGGTTTGGGCGAGGTGGGTTTGCTGGGCAGCGAGGCGTCTGCCAGCACCTGAACCAGCGGGTAGGAGGCGTAGACATCCGATTTGGTGGTGTCGATCCGGGCCAGCGCCGAGGTGAAGACGGTTTCAGCCACCTGATAGTCGCGCATCAGATCGTCAAGACGGGCGGCCATCGGGGCCAGCACCTCAAGTCGGGCGTCGGCTTCGCGCCGTTGCGCTTCCAGCGTGGTTTGTGCGGTTGCGTAGTTCTCGCACAGCCCCGACAGGTCCACCAATTCCGACAGCAGCGCGCCGCGAACCGGATCAGGCGCATAATCAAGCGTGGCGCTCTCAGCCATCAGCGCGTCGCCAAGCAACATCGTACCGCGTGTACGCAGCTCAGACTGGGTGCCGCGCAGTTTCTGGACGGCATTGGTGACCTGCGGGTGCCGCGGCCCGAACTGGCCGCGGGCCAGTGCAAGCGTGGCCTGACTTTCGGACAGCGACCGTGCCAGCTCCTGAAACCCAGGGTCAGCATGCAGCCGCAGGTTCGCGGCCGCGTCCGTGGCGGAGATGCCCAGCTTGGACGAAAGCGACAGCATCTGTGCGTCAATGGCGCGGCGCTTGGCGGTCGCGTCGTCGAGTTTGGCAATCAGCGAGTCACGTTCCCGCACCATGTCCTCATAATGCTGGAAGGAGACCAGCCCGCTTTCGGTTTGCAGCGCGGCGATTTGCTTGCGTAGTCTGTCAACCCCTTGCGCGTAGCCGCCGATCGCCTCTTGGGCGGAGGCCTCGCGCGCGGCCAATTCGTCCTGGCGCAGGATTTCGATCTCGTCGAGGAACACCGCCAGCAGCGTATCGGCGCGGTTCTGCGCCTCTTCGGGGGAGCCGCCGGTCATCGAGAAATGGATCAGGGAGGTTTCATCGACCAGCTTGATCTTTGGCTCGCCGAGCGCGCCCATTTCGGTGTCCAGCTGCCCTGCGGCGCGTTCCAGCGTGCGGTTCGCGGCAAGCAGCCGTTTGTAGGTCTGCGTCGGGCTGACGCGGGAGGAGGCGAAGGCAGAGGCCGCCGAGGAAGACGCTTGCCCCAGCTCGGCTAGGTTGACCGAGGCCTGCGCGCCGGAACCCGGCAGGATCAGCGACACGTCGGAGGTGAAGCTGGGCGGGGTGTAGCGGATATAGGCCGAGATTGGCGTCCAGATACCGCCTGCAGCCGCGCCAAGGATCAGCAGGTAGCGGGGCAGGCGACCAAAATCGGCGACGCGGCCGCCGCGAAACACGCGGGACACGTCCGGTACATGGCGGGCAAAAAGGCGTAAAGGCTTGGCGAGTAGTTTAAGTGACATGGGGCAATCCCTCCTGCCGCTTTCATAACGCGAGACCGCGCCAATTACGCCGTCGCGGAGGGTCAGGCGCGGCCGTCAGGCGGATAGCCGACTATCCTTTTGCATATCCATTTGCGCCGGGGCGTGCCCGTGCACGGTAGGGCGCAAACGTTAAAACAGTCCTGCTTCCTTTGCCATGATCGCGGCCTGCGTGCGGTTTTTGGCGCCCAGCTTGCGGCAGGCGGTTTTGACATGCAGCTTTACGGTGACTTCCTGTAGGTCCACCTCCCGCGCGATTTCCTTGTTGGACAGGCCCCGGCACAAACATCCCAGCACCTGCAGCTCCCGCTCCGTCATCTGCTTGGCGATTTCGGGCAGGACTTCCTCCGGGGCGGTGGTGAGGAACTTGATCGGGGCGTACACCTCCCCCGCGGCCATGAAGCGGATCGCGTGGGCCAGGGTCTTGCTTTCCATCGTCTTCGGCAGGAACCCCGCCGCCCCGCGATCCAGTGCCTCCTGGGCAACGCTGCGGTCGGCGGAGCCCGACAGGATCGCCACCGGCACACCGGCCTGCGCCTTCATCTCGTCCAGTCCGGCCAGCCCGTTCATGCCGGGCATGTCGTAGTCAAGAAGCACCACGTCGAAGCCGTCCCCCAGCTTTTCCACGGCGTCCGGCAGGTCGTCGGCGGCGGTCAGCGACATGTCCGCCTCCTGCTCCAGCAGTGCAATCAAGGCATCGCGGACAAGCTCGTGGTCATCCGCTAGTAGAATTTTCATCGTCATTCTCCGTATTTGCGCCCTTAAGCGCGGCTCTGATTGTCTGGCTTAACGTATCGGGGTTAACAGGTTTTGGCAAAACGGCGGTCGCGTCGTTGACCCGGATATCGGTGATGCGTTTGGCCAGTGCGCTGACGACGATCACAGGCAGCTCGGGCACCTCAAGCGCCAGCCGTGCCACCAGATCACCACCCGTGAGCCGGGGCATGTCGTAATCGGTGACAAGACATCCCCAGCTGTCGGGGTCTTCCAATATGGTTTCCAACGCGGCTTCCGGGTCGGAGGTCTCCGCCACCTCGAAACCGGCGGCAGTCAGTTCCGTTGCGATGGCGGTTGCGACCTCCGCCTGGTCGTCCAGCACGAGGATCGGCAAGCCGCGCCGGTCCGTCACCGCGCCTTCCCGTGGCGTTTTGCGCGGGGCAGGTGGTGCATCCACGGGCCAGAACACCGTGAAGGTCGCGCCCTCATTCTCGCGCGAGGTGACGGCCAGCAGGCACCCGTTGGCCTTGAGCGCGGTCATCACAATGGCCAGCCCCAACCCGGTGCCCTGATTGCCCTTGGTGGTGAAATAGGGGGCGAGCATCTGCTCCAGCGTGTCGGGCGACATGCCTTTGCCGCTGTCCTGCACCTCGATCTGGGCGTAGCGACGGCCAGGCTCGACCGTGCCAACGCGCACAGCCAGATCGGGGTCGGGCAGGGCAGGGGGCAGCAGCGATACCCGTACCTCCCCCGGATGCCCTTCCAGCGCGTCGAGCCCGTTGACGACAAGGTTCATCACAATCTGCAACAGGTCGGTTTGGCTGGCCTCCACCCAGACCGGGTCGGGGTGAAGGGACGTCGTCAGCTGCGCTGTCGCGGGCGCCCCGCCACGCGCCAGATCAACGGTGGTCAGCAGCACATCGCCGAGGTTCAGCCGTTCCGACTGGCGTTCCCGCAGCCCCAGATCAAGGAAGCCGTCGACCAGCGCCGCCGCTTTTTCTGCGGCCAGCTTGATCCGGCCAGAGGCTTTTTGGGCGGGGTCCGGGACCCGTTCCAGCCCGTCAATCAGCGAGGCGGAGCCCAGGATCGCGGAAAGCAGATTATTGAGGTCATGCGCCAGCCCGGCGGAGACCTGATTGAGGTGGTCCTGCATGCTGGCCCGGTCCAATTGGCGGCGTAGGCGGTTGCGTTCCTCCTCCTCCTGCTGGCGCTCGGTCACGTCACGCACGATCAAAACGGTGCCCACATCAGGCACGCGGCTGAGCGAGACGTCATGCAGCTTCTGCCCCTCAGCCGTCGTGATCAGCAATTCGTCGCGCCATGCCCCGGTTCGGTCATAGCTCTGCGCGCCTTCGGCGAAGCGTTCGCGGGTGGCCGGGTCGTAGAAGTGGATCCATTTGCGGCCCAGCCCATAGGCCTCAGACTGCAGGCTCCAAAGCGCGACGAGGCTGGGATTGGCATGCAGAATGCGCCCGTCCGGGTCGCCGATGGCAATCCCGTCCTGGCTCATCTCGATCGCGGCGAGGCGTTGGCGCAGGATGCGTTCATTGACCTTGGTTTTGGTCACATCCGTGGCCGCCAGCACCGCGCCGCCGCCTTCAATGGGCCGGGCGCGGAGCACGATCTGACGTCCATTTTTCGACCTGATTTCGCAATTGACGGGGGTTGCCAACAGCAAGGTGGGGTCGGCATTTCCCGCCAGCGACGGGTCATCAAAGAGCTGCGCGATCAGTGGGGCGGTCAGTGGGCGGTCTGGGGCGAACGCGTCGGCGCCAAAAAGCTCCTGGAACACGGCGTTGACGAAGCGGATGGTGCCGCCTGCGCCCACCACCATGAACCCTTCGGAGGTGGCCGTCAGCGCGCCTTCAAGCCGGCGGCGGGCGTTGTCGCGGTCCATCTCGGCATTGATGCGGCTGGTGGTGTCTGTTTGGGTGGCGACGATCTGGCGGGCCACCCCTTGCGCGTCCAGCACCGGGAAAAGCCGCAGCTCGTTCCAGAATACTTCACCGGATTTGCGTTTATTTTTCAGAACAAATTGGCCCTCGGTGCGGTCCGCCAGGGTCTGGCGGATCGCGTCACGCACTTCCGATCCCGGTTCTTCCGCGGTCATGAACCGGCAATTCTGGCCCAGCACCTCGGCCGCAGTGTAGCCCGTCAGCGCGGTAAAGGCGTCGTTGATGTAGATCAGCGGCATGTCGCCCTGCGCATCCGCAATCGCGACGGAGACGGGGGAGGCGTCAATCACCGCCGACAGGAAGGCGCTTTTCTCTTCCAATGCCCGTTGGATGATGGCTTGCGACGCAACTGCTGCCAGCCGCCCCATCAGGTCGGCATCATTGGCGCTGAAGGCGGCGCGTTCGGTGGCGAAGGCCACCATGACCATATGCTGGTCCCCTTCACGGATCGGCACGGAAAGAAGCGCGCGGTAGCCTGTCAGGGCAGGGGGCGGGGCGTTCCAAAGGCCTGCCACGTCGTGCAGATCGACGATGCGTCGCTTCTTGTGCACCAGCCCGGCGGCGTCCCATGTCGCGTCCTGCAGGCCTGCCCGGTCGGGGAAGCGCAGGTGCAGCCCGTCGGCCTCGCTCACAAATAGGGCGACCAGATCGCAACCCAATGCCCCCTCGATTGAAGCGAGCAGCGCCTTGATCCCGGCGGAGGCATCCTTGGTCGCCGTCATCGCCTCCAAGGCGGAAAGGATAGCGGTCGATTCCCGCGACCGCTCCGCCTCCCGACGCCGCAGGACGTCGAGCTCCAACAAGGCTTCGCGTAGGCGTTCGTCACTATTCATGACGCCAGCTTAGAAGATTAGG
>CALHHY010000102.1 GCA_938030665.1 uncultured Litoreibacter sp.
GGTGCGTGCGGTGACGCAGAACCCCGGCATGGCGGCCTCTATGGGGATCAACCCTGACCGCATCAACATGCTGACCTTCGGGTTGGGCTCCGGCATTGCGGGTATCGCAGGCGTGGCCATCGGGCTCTATGCCAAGGTGACCTCCGAGATGGGGGCCGATTACATCGTGCAAAGCTTCATGACCGTCGTTGTGGGCGGGGTCGGCAATGTCTGGGGCACGCTGGCAGGCGCGTCGCTCATTGGTTTCCTGCAGAAGGGGATCGAGTGGTTGAACCCATCGAACACGCTGGCCGCACAAACCTATATGGTCCTCTTCATCATCCTTTTCATCCAATTCCGGCCCAAGGGTATCGTCGCCCTCAAAGGCCGCGCGGCGGCGGACTGATCCCATGGAAAACACCTTCATCGCCAAAAACCCGTCCGTGCTGTGGTTCCTGGCCGCCCTTGGCCTTTTCACCATCGGCGTCACGCTGATGTCTGAGGCAGCCGGCGTCGGCCTGATCTCCACCTCTTTCGTCAAGACGTTGGGCAAGACGCTGTGCCTGTGCCTGATCGCCATCGCGATGGATGTGGTCTGGGGGTATTGCGGCATCCTTTCCTTGGGCCATTTCGCGTTTTTCGGGATCGGCGGCTACGCCATCGGCATGTGGCTGATGTATGCGCGCACCGAAGGCATCGTGCTCGACAGCCTGGCAAGCCAGGTCATCCCGCCCACCCCGCAGGAGGTCACGGACGCCATCGGCAACCAGATTTTCGGCGTTGTAGGCTCCTCCGAGTTTCCGGTGATCTGGGCCTTTGCCGACAGCCTGTTTCTCCAGCTTCTGATGGTCGTGCTGGTGCCGGGGCTGCTGGCGCTGGTCTTCGGCTGGTTGGCCTTCCGCAGCCGGGTGACGGGCGTCTATCTGTCGATCCTGACGCAAGCCATGACGCTGGCTTTGTCGCTGTACCTGTTTCAGAACGATAGCGGCTTGCGCGGCAATAACGGGTTGTCGGGGCTGCAGAACATCCCCGGTTTCGAGGCCGTGCCACAGGCAACTGTGTCGCTGGTCTTCTTCCTTGTATCGGCGGCGGCATTGGCCGCGGGCTACCTGTTCTTCGCCTGGGTGGTGTCGGGCAAGATGGGCAGCGTGGTGCAGGGCATCCGCGATAACGAGGCGCGGGTGCGGTTTCTGGGCTACCATGTGGAAAGCTACAAACTGTTCATCTTTACCATCACCGCCGTGGTCTCGGGCATTGCGGGCGCGCTTTACTACCCGCAAGCCGGCATCATCAACCCCGGTGAGATTGCGCCCATTGCGTCGATCTATCTGGCGGTCTGGGTGGCCATCGGGGGCAGGGGCAGGCTCTATGGCGCCGTGATCGGTGCGGCCTTCGTCTCGCTGCTATCCAGCTGGTTCACAGGGGGTGGCGCGCCGGATATCCCGCTTGGGTTCTACACGATCCAGTGGACAGATTGGTGGTTGGTGCTCTTGGGTTTTTCCTTCGTTGTGGTCACGCTGTTCTTCCCCAAGGGCATCGGCGGGCTGTTTGACAAGCTGGTGAGAAAATCCGCATGAGCATGCTGCTAGAGGTTTCCGGCGTGACGGTCAGCTTTGATGGGTTTCGCGCGATCAACAACCTGTCGATCAACTTCGCCGAGGCCGAGTTGCGGGCGATCATAGGGCCGAACGGCGCGGGCAAGACGACATTTATGGACATCGTCACCGGCAAAACCAAACCCGATGAGGGCAAGGTCATTTGGGGCGATAAGAACCTGTCCCTGCTTGGCATGTCGGAAAGCCAGATCGCAATGGAGGGGATTGGCCGCAAGTTCCAGAAACCCACCGTGTTCGAGGCCCAGACCGTGCGGCAGAACCTGGCGATGGCACTGAAAACCCCGCGTGGGCCCTTTGCGGTGCTGATGCACAAAAAGACCGCGAAGAACGGTGCGCGGATTGAGGAGATCGCGGAGGAAATCGGCCTGCTCGACAGCCTGACCGTGACCGCCGGCGTGCTGAGCCACGGGCAGAAGCAATGGCTGGAAATCGGTATGCTGCTAGCCCAGGACCCGCGCCTTTTACTGGTTGACGAGCCTGCCGCCGGCATGACCGTCGAGGAACGCGAGAAGACCACCGATATCCTCAAACGCGCCGCCAAGACCCGCGCCGTCGTGGTGGTCGAACACGACATGGCCTTTGTGCGCCGCCTTGATTGCAAGGTGACCGTGCTGCATGAGGGCTCGGTCCTAGCGGAGGGAAGCCTGGATCACGTGACAGCTGACCAGACGGTGATCGATGTATATCTGGGGCGCGGCCATGCTTGATGTTCAAAATCTCGACCTGCATTATGGCCAAAGCCGCATTCTTTACGAGGTCAGCTTTGACGCGCCGGCCGGGCAGATCACCGCGTTGATGGGCAATAACGGGGTGGGCAAGACGTCGCTCTTGAAGGCCATTGCCGGGCGGCACCCGGCCTCGGGCGGGGAGATCACAATAGGCGGCGCCACGCGCGCGATGAAATCGGCCTTTGAGGCCGCGCGCTCTGGCATCGCCTATGTCCCCCAAGGCCGCGAAGTCTTCCCGATGATGAGTGTGCTGGAAAATCTTGAGACCGGCTTCGCCTGCTTGCCCAAGTCTGAACACCACATCCCCGACCGGGTGTTCGAGCTGTTTCCCGTGCTGCGCGACATGCGGACAAGACGCGGCGGCGACCTGTCAGGTGGGCAACAGCAGCAGCTGGCCATCGCACGGGCGCTGATCACCAAGCCGCGCGTGCTGCTGCTGGACGAGCCGACAGAAGGGATCCAGCCCAACATCATCGAGCAGATCGGCGACGCGCTGCGGCTGTTGCGCAGCGAGGGGGAGATGGCGATTGTGCTGGTCGAGCAAAACGCAGATTTCGCCTATGCGTTGGCTGACCATTTCGTTGTGGTGGAAGGCGGCCGGGTGAAACGGCGCAGCGCCAAGGCATCCTATAGCAAGGAAATGCTGCTAGCCGATCTCGCGCTTTGAGCGGCAACGCCCAGGCTGCGCAGATACGCGTACAGCCCAATGCTGCTTTCCAAATTGTCCTACGGAGGGGATTTGGTGGACCCTAGCGGGATCGAACCGCTGACCTCCTGCATGCCATGCAGGCGCTCTCCCAGCTGAGCTAAGGGCCCTGATGCAACCTGCGTTGCGAGGGGTGGTTTAGGCGGCGCGGCGGATCAGTTCAAGCGAAAAATCAAAGGCCGCGCGGCCAAATCGTCGTGGTCTCAGGAGTCGTCGTCATCGTCTGACGCCACGTCCGCCAGCTCGTCCAGGCTGACCGTGTCGTCGTCATCTTCTTCCAAAACGTCGTCGCCCAGAGCCGCGTCGTCCTCATCATCGTCATCGTCGAGGATCACATCTTCATCATCAACGACCGCCTCTTCGTTGTCCTTGTTCTGCGCGTCAGGCTTGTCGGCCTTCATCGTGCGGGACTTGTTGCCGGTCAGGCTTTCCAGCGTGAACTCATGCGCGCAGGACGGGCAGGTCATCGGATCGTTCTGCAAGTCGTAAAAGCGGACCGAGCAGCTTGGGCAAACGCGTTTTACGCCCCATTCTTCCTTGGGCATGATCGTCCTCATCTCAGGTGTTTTTCAAACAGATTTGCGCCAGTTGCCACATGGGGGGAGGCGTGTAAAGCCTTTCCGCCCAAAACCGGACCCTGCCGCCTTTCGCTTCCATAGATAGGGGGCTAGGCTTGGCATTCAACCGGTGCAAGGAGCTGCGCAAGATGGCCGAGATCATCCAGCTGGGCGAGCCCCCAATTGACGTCATGCTGCGCCGCCCGGCGCGCGCGAAACGGCTGTCGCTGCGGATCTCGGGCGTGGATGGTCAGGTCTCGCTTTCTGTGCCGCCCTGCGCCGCCATGTCGGAGGCCCGCGCCTTTCTGGCGGAGAAAGAAGGCTGGATACGCAAGCATCTGGGCAAGCAGCCTGCGTTGCAGCCCGTTCGCTTTGGGACCGAGCTGCCGGTTGAAGGCATGCCGCGCGCGATTGTGGAAGGACCGGGCAGGGTGCCCCGGCTGCTGGCTGACCGGATCGAGCTTCCTGCGGCACGCGGGGCAGAAGGGGCGAAAGTGGCGGCGCTGCTCAAAACCATGGCGCGGGACCGGCTGGCCGACGCCTCTGCCCAATATGCCGGCCGCATCGGGCGCAGCTTCGGGCGGATCACGCTGCGCGACACGCGGTCAAGATGGGGGTCCTGCACGACGGAGGGGAACCTGATGTATTCCTGGCGGCTGATCCTCGCCCCGCCCGAGGTGCTGGATTACGTCGCTGCGCACGAGGTCAGCCATCTGGCGGAAATGAACCATTCCAAGGCCTTCTGGGATACGGTCGAGGGGCTGATGCCCGGCTACGCGACGCCCCGCAAATGGCTGCGCCAACACGGCGGCGCGCTGCACCGCTACCAGTTTTGAGGCCGCTCTTGCGCTTGACCCGCCGTGCGCTTGTGATCACAGTTGCGCCATGTTGATCCAGTCCCGCAGCACTGACCCCACCGGCTCCGCCCCGACGGGTGCTGCCAATGACATGGTCTATCGCCGGCTGCGCAGCCAGATCATGCATGGGGAGGTCAAGCCTGGCCTGAGCATGACCCTGCGTGGCATCGGGAAAGAGTTCAACGTCTCCATGACCCCCGCCCGCGAAGCGGTGCGCCGGTTGGTGGCCGAAGGGGCATTGTCGCTATCTGCTTCGGGCCGCGTGTCGACGCCTGAGCTGTCGAACGAGCGGATCGAAGAGCTGGCCGCGATCCGCGCACTTCTAGAGCCGGAGCTGGCCGCCCGTGCCTTACCGCGCGCCCATTTCGCGCTGATCGAGCGGTTGCAGGCGATCAACGCGACCATTGCGCAGGTCATCGCGCGCCATGACGCGCCGGGTTATATCCGCGCCAATCTGGAGTTTCATCGCACGCTTTATCTGCGGGCTCAGGCCCCGGCGATGCTGGCCATGGCGGAGACCGTCTGGCTGCAGCTGGGACCCACGATGAGCTCCCTCTATGGGCGGCTCAATCGCACCGGCGTGCCGCAGCACCACAAGCTGATCGTGGCGGCGCTGAAAGCGGGGGATGAGCCGGGGCTGCGCGTCGCCGTTCGTGCCGACGTCACGCAGGGGCTGCGGATGCTGACGACCTGAGTAGTGTTTAGGCAGGTGCTGCGTTAGTGGGCATTTGCACCGGGGCAGGCGCGATGCCCATGACTGACTTCATGATGTTGAGCACCTCCGCCTGGGAGACGTTGAACGCGGCGGACAGGTTGGAAAGGAAGTCACTTTCAGCCGCCGCCATCCGGCCATCAGCCGTGGCGACCATGATCACCCCGCGCAGGACCATGCGCAGCTCGTCGCGGTTCAACCCGTGGGCAAACCGCGCGCAATCAAGCTCCGTCAGGCCCGTTTGCGACCGATCAATCATCTGGGCGACGCGGTCAGGGGCGAATGTCATCCCGGTCAGTTTTTGCGCCGCTGCCGCGATCAACGTAACCTCGGAGCCGTCCACCTGACCATCAGCTTTCGCCATATGGCACATCGCATCGAGCGCGTTGATCGACAGTTGCGAGGTCTTGCCAGTGCCGGTGGCTTTGCGGCCGCCCGAAAATTTTTGGCCCAGCCAGTTCTTCAGGCCGAAAAGCAACACAAACCCGCCAAACCCGAGCAGCGCGTAGTTCGACGCCGTTCGCACCGGCCCAATGGACGGCTCCGCAGGAATTGTGCCGGCCAGCATCTGATCGGCCTGTGCCGCCGCGAGATCTTGCGCGGTGAAGGGGAAGTAGCTTTCCGTCTCGCAGCCGTTCGGAGCGAGCGCGTAGCCTTTGGAGCTGGTGTGGAGCGGGATTGAGAAGACCGTTTTCTGCCGAACCAGATGGCACAGCGACAGAGCGGCGCCGGTATTGTCGGAGAATTGCGTGTCTGCCACGAATTCAAGATTTTCCTGCGTGCCGCCCCGCGCGGCCTCTGCCTGGTGGGTGGCCGTTGCAAGCACTGTCGTGGCCATGAGGGCCGTCATCAATATGCGCATCAATAAATCTCCGTCGTCAAAATGCTTCTGTGGTTAATCGCAGGTAAACGTGCGGAATATGGCAGATTGCGGACGGATTTCAGGAGTTACGCGGGCATTCGATCAAGGGGCGGCTGCGCCGCGCCCGATTTATTTTGCTCTTTGAGGGGGCTCTCGAGCCCCCTCAGCCGCAAGGGCAAACACCCTTGAGGATATTTTGATGCAATGAATTAGCTGTGGATGGGTCCGTCATTGCAGGCCAGCGCAGCCTCCCGGACGGCCTCCGAATAGGTGGGGTGCGCGTGGCAGGTGCGGGCCAGATCTTCGGCTGCGGCACCGAATTCCATGGCCACGCAGATCTCGTGGATCAGGTCGCCGGCCATGGGGCCGATGATATGAGCGCCGAGGATGCGGTCGGTTGTCTTGTCAGCCAGAATTTTGACGAATCCGTCACCGGCGAAATTGGCCTTGGCGCGCCCGTTGCCCATGAACGAGAACTTGCCGACCTTATAGTCGGTGCCGGCCTCTTTCAGCTGTGCCTCGGTTTGGCCGACATTGGCGACCTCAGGGTGGGTGTAGATGACGCCGGGGATCACCCCGTAATTCACATGGCCCTTCTGGCCGGCCAGGATTTCCGCGATGGCCATGCCCTCATCCTCGGCCTTATGGGCCAGCATTGGGCCGTCGATACAGTCCCCGATGGCGTAGATACCCTTGACCGAGGTCGCGTAATGGCCGTCGGTCTTGATCTGGCCGTGTGTGGTCAGCTCCACCCCCAGAGCATCCAGGCCCAGCCCGTCGGTGAAGGGTTTGCGCCCCGTGGCGACCAGCACGATGTCGGCGTCTTCTACATGTTCGCTGTCATCCTTGCGCAGCTTGTAGGTCACCTTGGCCTTGTTCGCCTTGACCGCGACCGATTGCACAGCGGCCCCCATCTGGAACTCGAGGCCCTGTTTTTTCAAGGTCCGCTGGAAGGTCTTCTGGATTTCGGCGTCCATGCCAGGGGTGATGGCGTCAAGGAATTCGATGACTATTACTTCAGATCCCAGCCGTTTGTAGACGGAGCCCAGTTCAAGCCCGATCACGCCCGCGCCGATGACGACCATCTTCTTTGGGACCTTGCCCAGCTCCAATGCACCGGTTGAGGACACAACGACCTTTTCGTCAATCTCGACGCCCGGCAAAGTGGCGACCTCGGAGCCTGAGGCGATGATGATATGTTTGGCCTCGTGGGTGTCGTCGCCGACCTTGACCTTGCCGGCCTCCGGGATGGATCCCCAGCCTTTCAGCCAGTCGATCTTGTTCTTCTTGAACAGGAATTCGATGCCCTTGGTGTTCTGGCCGATGGTGTCGGTTTTGTAGGACAGCATCTGTTTCCAGTCGACGGACGGCGCTTTGCCCTTCAGGCCCATGGCCGCGAAATTATGCTCCGCCTCATGCAGCATATGGGAGGCATGCAAGAGCGCCTTGGACGGGATGCAGCCCACATTCAGGCATGTGCCGCCCAGGGTTTCCCGCCCCTCGACCACCGCGGTTTTCAGGCCCAGCTGCGCGCAGCGGATGGCGCAGACATAGCCGCCGGGGCCGGA
>CALHHY010000103.1 GCA_938030665.1 uncultured Litoreibacter sp.
TCCGTGCCGGTCATGGGCGCCGTAGTGATGCCCGGGGCCGTGATGGCAGCAGTGCTGAGCACAATCGGGTTGGAGCAGCTGGGCTTTGCCCTCATGCATTTGGGCCTGCACTGGATCCTGATCGTGGCGGAGGCCGTCAGCAGCTTTGACAGCGCCCTGCGTTACATCCCGGCACCGGGTGGGTGGGTCCTGCCCCTGCTGGGGCTGGCTGGCGCGCTTTTGTGCCTGCTGCGCGGCTATGGCCGGTTATCGGGTGTCGCTGCGTTGGCCTTGGCCTTGGGACTTTGGAGCCAGGCCGAGCGACCTGCAATCCTGATCTCGGACACAGGGACCCTGATCGGGATCATGACGCCGGAGGGCAGGGCGCTGAACAAGGCCAAGGGGGAGGGGTTCGTTGCAAGCGCCTGGCTTGAAAATGACGGCGATCCAGTCGATCAGGAGGGCGCATATGCGCGCCTGTCCCTGCCGCGCAAGGATATTGAGGTTCCGCTTGGCGGGCAGCGGCTGAGATATGTCCTTGACAAGGAGCTTACGGAGGCGGCGGCGGACAACCTGTGCCGCGGCGTTCACCTGCTTGTCCTGCCGGAAACCGAAGCGCGCCCGGATTGCCCCTCGCTGATCGAAAGTGACTTTCGGAAAGGCGGGGCTACGGCCATTCATGAAACGCCGGACGGCCTTACCGTCACCACCGCCCGCGATCTGCGCGGTACCCGCATTTGGGCACATTAGGCGGGCCCCAAATCAGTAACTGCGGATCAGCCCCACAAGGCGTCCCTGTACCTTAACCATATGGTCAGGCAGCACGCGGGTTTCGTAATTCACGTTCGCAGGTTCCAGCGCGATGGAGGTCCCGTGACGGCGGAACCGTTTCAGCGTGGCTTCCGCCCCCTCGACGAGGGCCACGACGATATCGCCGTTATTGGCGGTCGTCTGCTCCCGGATGACAACGACGTCGCCATCATTGATACCGGCCTCGATCATCGAATCGCCTTTTACCTCAAGCGCGTAGTGATGCCCGTTGCCCGACAACATCGTGCCGGGCACTGCTACATGCGATGACACCTCGCTGATCGCCTCAATCGGGGTGCCGGCTGCGATGCGGCCCATCACGGGCAGCTCCATCGCGTGAACGTCCGAGATCGGCATGGCTGATCGCGGCTGCTCCGGCCGGTCGCCTTCGATGACCTTGGGCTGGAAACCGCTGGAATTCGGCAGCCTGCCTTCAATGGCTTCGGGCAGCTTCACGATCTCGATCGCGCGGGCGCGGTGCGCCAGACGCTGGATGAAACCGCGTTCCTCCAGGGCCGTGATCAGCCGATGAATCCCGGATTTGGAGCGCAGATCCAGCGCATCCTTCATCTCGTCAAAACTGGGGGTCACGCCGTCGCGTTGGACGCGGTTATGGATGAATTTCAACAGGTCCAGCTGTTTTTTCGTCAGCATTTGCGCAAGCTCCCTCGGTGGCACGGATCAGGCTGTGTTCGCAAATGTTCTACGGACGTTCTTGGTTTAAGTCAATATGTTCCGCTTTTGGGCTGCCTGAGCACCAGATACTCTACCTCGTCGCCCGTCTCGCGGGCAGGATCACCGGGCGGGCGGGCGATCAGCGCATTCGACCCTGCCAACACCGTCAGAAGGGAGCTGTCCTGCCGCTCAAACGCCTGCACCTGATTGGTCGACGGGTCATGGCGGGCGCGCATGTAATGTTCGCGTGGTCCGTTCGCGGGCAAAGGGGCGGAAAGCGCACCACGGTGGCGCGCGCGCGGGACCGCCCCGAGCCCCAGCATCTTTCGCAGCATCGGGACAACAAAAATCTCCCCGCAGACCATGGAGGAGACGGGGTTTCCGGGCAGCCCAATCAGAACCGACGAGCCAAGCCGCCCGGCCATCAGCGGTTTGCCGGGGCGCATGGCGATTTTGTAGAAGCTGCGCTCCAACCCCTGGCTGGCGGCGACCTGACCCACAATGTCATGATCGCCCACAGACGCGCCGCCGATGGTGACGATCAGGTCCGCGCCGGCGGCCATCGCAAGCGCCTGCGAGAGGGAGCTTTCGGTATCCTTGGCAATCGGGATCATCCGCGTGGTGGCACCGGCAGCCTCGAACATGGCGGCAAGCCCGAGGCTGTTTGAGGCGATGATCTGGTCGGGGGCAGGGCTTTCGCCGGGCATCACCAGCTCGTCCCCGGTGGCGATCAGGGCCACGACGGGGTTTCGCGTTACCTCGACTTCGGGGATGTTCATGGAGGCCAGCAGGGCCACATGCGCGGGGGTCAGCAGCAGCGGCGCGTCGATTGTGTCGCCCGCCTTGAAATCGCCGCCAGCGGGGCGGATATGCATGCCCTGATCCAGCGCGTCGGACAGGGTGATCGTGTCGCCGTCGCGGGTGACGTCTTCCTGGATGATGACCCGCGTGCCGCCCTCGGGAACCGGCGCGCCGGTGAAAATGCGCACGGCCTCGCCCGGGCGGACTGTGCCGTCAAAGGCGTGGCCGGCGGCGGCCTCCCCAATCACTAAAAAGCGGTCGCCGGGCTGCGCCTGTCCGCTGATGGCATACCCGTCCATGGCGGAGGCGGCAAAAGGGGGCTGGTCGCGCTGCGCGGTGGCGGGGGTGGCCAGAACGCGGCCCGCGGCGTGTCGCAACCCGACCCTCTCAGCGGGCAGGGGGATTACCAAAGCAAAAAGCGCCTCAAGCGCCTCCGAGACGGAAATCACGCCTCGAACCGCCCGGACTTGCCGCCATCTTTCAGCACGACCTTCAGCTCGCCGATCTCCATCGTCTTTTCGGCGGCCTTGAGCATGTCATAGACGGTCAGCGCCGCGGTGGAGGCGGCGGTCAGCGCCTCCATCTCAACGCCGGTTTGCCCGGTGGTTTTCACGGTGGCCTCGATGCGGATGCCGGGCAGGGCTTCGTCAGGTGTCAGCTCCACCGCGACCTTCGTGATCGGCAGCGGGTGGCAAAGCGGGATCAGCTCGCTGCATTTCTTGGCACCCATGATGCCGGCCAGCCGCGCCACGCCCAGCACGTCGCCCTTCTTGGCGGTCCCTTCGGTCACCAGAGCCAGCGTCGCTTCGTGCATCTTCACGCAGGCGGTGGCCACCGCGATGCGCGCGGTCACTGCCTTGTCCGAGACATCCACCATATGGGCGTCACCCTTGGCGTCGAAATGGGTGAGCTCTGCCATCTACATACCTCGGGTAAAAGGTTTTTCGCTGAGGATATGCCGCGTGGCAGAGGCCACATCGGCCTGCCGCATCAGGCTTTCGCCAATCAGGAAGGACCGGGAACCATATTGCGCCAGATCCGCAAGGTCAGATGGCTCGAACAGTCCGCTTTCAGCCACGATCATCTTTTCCGCCGGCACCCGTTTGGCGAGCGTCCGGGTCGTGTCGAGTGTCACCTCGAACGTGTTCAGGTCGCGGTTGTTGATGCCCAGCATCGGGCTTGCCAGCCGTGAGCCGCGTTCCAGCTCTTCCGCGTTATGCACCTCGACCAGCACATCCAGCCCGTATTCCTGCGCCGCGCCCTCCAGGTCATGCGCCTGATCGTCGGTGACCGACGCCATGATGATCAGGATGCAATCGGCCCCCAATAGCCGCGCCTCGGCAACCTGATAGGGGTCGTACATGAAATCCTTGCGAAGGATCGGCAGGTCCACCACTGCGCGGGCGGCCGCGATGTAGCTGTCATCACCCTGAAAAGACGGGCCATCGGTCAGGATGGACAGACAGGCCGCACCGCCATCGCGGTAAGCCTCCGCCAGGGCGGGAACGTCGAAATCCGCCCGGATCAGCCCTTTGGAGGGGCTGGCTTTCTTGATTTCGGCGATCAGGCCATAGCCGTTATTCGCGGCCGCTTTCAGGTGGTCGTGAAAGCCGCGTGGCGGCGCGCTGTCGAGGGCCTCGGCCCGCACATCGTCAAAAGGCCGGGTCGCCTTGCGGGCATCGATATGCTCAAGCTTATAGGCCTTGATCTTTTCAAGAATGGTGGGGGTGCTCATCCGGCCTCCGATGTGAGTTTGGCAAGCGCGGTCACCTTGGATTTGGCCGCGCCGCTGTCGATGCTGTCGCGCGCCATCTCGACGCCTTCAGGCAGGGTGGCGGCCTTGTCCGCGACGACGAGGGCGGCGGCTGAATTCAGCAGCACCGCGTCGCGGTAGGCGCTTTCAGCGCCATCCAGCAGGGCCGCGAAGGCCTTGCCGTTTTCCTCAGGCGTGCCGCCGATGATTTCCTCAAAGGGGCGTGGGGCGAGGCCCGCATCCTCGGGTGCGATCTCAACCATGGTGACGCGGCCGTCTTCCAGTTTGGCGACCTTGGAGGGGGCGGAGATTGCCAGCTCGTCCGTGCCGTCACCACCATGAACCAGCCATGCCTTTTCGGAGCCAAGAGCCTGCAACGTGTCCGCCATCGGCTTGATCAGATCGGCGGAAAACGCCCCGGTCAGCTGCCGGGTGACGCCTGCGGGGTTCGTAAGCGGCCCCAGGATGTTGAAGATCGTGCGCGTGCCCAGCTCCGCCCGTGTGGGCATGACATGGGCAATGGCGGGGTGGTGCATGGGGGCCATCATGAAACCGATACCCACCTCGGAAATGGCCCGATCAACGACGTCAGGCCCGACCATGACGTTGATCCCCATCACCGTCAGCGCGTCCGCCGCGCCCGACCTTGATGACAGGTTGCGGTTGCCGTGCTTGGCCACCGTGACGCCCGCGCCTGCGACCACGAAGGCCGTCGCGGTGGAGATGTTCAGCGTGCCTTTCCCGTCGCCGCCCGTCCCCACGATATCCATCGCGCCTGCGGGGGCTTTCACGGGCTTGCATTTGGCGCGCATCACGGCTGCGGCTGCGGCGTATTCCTCAACCGTTTCGCCCCGCGTGCGCAATGCCATCAGAAATCCGCCGATCTGGCTGGGGGTCGCGCCGCCTTCAAACAGGATCGCAAAGGCCTGCTCCGCCTCGATGCGGGTCAGGGGCCGGTCGGCGGCGAGCCCGATAAGGGGTTTCAGATCCGCGCTCATGCGGGCACCTTCATCAGACCGAGAAAGTTCTGCAGCAGTTTGTGGCCATGCTCGGACGCGATGCTTTCGGGGTGAAATTGTACGCCGTGGATCGGTTTGGTTTTATGTTGCAGCCCCATGATCGTGCCGTCGTCCAGCTCGGCCGTGACTTCCAGCTCGGTTGGCAGGCTGGCGCGGTCGACGACCAGAGAGTGGTATCTGGTCGCTTCAAAATCTTGCGGCAGGTCTTTGAAAACACTTGTGTTATTGTGTTTCATCTGGCCCATTTTGCCATGCACGATCTCGCTATGGCGCAGCACGGTGCCGCCAAAGGCCTGCCCGATGGCCTGATGGCCGAGGCACACGCCAAAAAGCGGCAAGTCGGTCTCGGCGGCGGCGGCGACCATGGCCAGACAAATCCCAGCCTGCGATGGATCACATGGCCCCGGTGACAGCACGATGCCGGCGGGGCGCATCGCCATGGCCTCCTGCACATCAATGGCGTCGTTGCGGCGCACGACGACCTCCGCCCCCAGCTCGCCCAGATAGTGGACAAGGTTATAGGTGAAGCTGTCATAGTTATCGATTAATAGCAGCATGCGGGTCTCACTTTGGCGGGCATCTATCCGCTTGCGGCGGCATCTTGTGGAAAGGGCTTTCGACACGCCCATAGTCGCGGTATAAATGCTCAGAGCGCAGCGCCGGGGTCAAGAGCACATCCGGGCGCAAACAAGAGCGACGAGACAAGGCAGTCGAATTAAGGAGCAGCAGTTGGGCAAGGGTTTTCTTTCCGGGATCATTTGGGGCGGGGTAAGCGGGATCGCTTTCCTGTCGATCTTGTCCCTCTACAACCCGCTTTCCGAAGAGCGCCGCGCGGCCTTGGCCGAGGCCGAAGACGCCATGGCCAAGGAGGCCGAGGGCCAAGAGGGCGCGCCGCAATCATCCGAGCTGGCACCGGTCGAAGGCGGGGCTTCTGACGTGGATCTGGCGGCTTCCGACCGGATTGGCACCGAAAGTGCGGAGGCTACAGAAACCGTCGCGACGCCTGTGACCGAGGATGACGCAGAACCGGTCACCGCCGAGACAGAGCCGAAGGTCGCCGCCGCCTCGCAGGAAGATGACACGGATAGGGTTGAGCCGGCGACCCAGCCTGAGGTTGCCACCGCAGCGCCAGAGACGGCCCCAGAGGTGGACGCACCGGCGCAAGTGACGGAAGCAGCTGAGGCCGAGATCGCCCCCGTCGAGGCAGAGCCCGACGCGCAGCTTGATGTCGCGGCGATTGGCGCGGGGCCCGACGCATCCGAAGCGAAAGCCCCGGCGCAGGTATCTGGTACCGCTGAGACCGCAACATCCGACGCTGCCGGCCGCGAAAACCCGCAACCAATCACGACGGCCGAGACTCTGGACGCGCAGCCTACGGTCATCACCCCAGAGGCGCCTGGACCGTCCCCCGACGTTCTGGCCGATGCGCCTGAGGGGGGTCAAGTCAGCGAACCAGCCGATGTTGCGGCCGCTCCCGTTCCAAGCGTGGAAGGCGCTGCGGTTGCCGCTGCCCCGACCGCGCTCAATACAGGTGTCGCCGATGCCGCGCCGGAAGCGCCCGCGCAAACAGCGCAGCCCGATCTCGACGTCACTGTAGAGACGGTCGAGCTGACCCCGCCTGCGCCCCAGGTCGCTAGCCCGTCCCTGCCGGACCAGCCTTCGCCGACAGTGACGCGACTGGCATCACCGATAGCATTGGGCGGTGCCCCCTCCGCCAGCGCCGCCCCTGAAGCGCAAACGCGCCCCGCAACACGCGTTGCCAAAACGCCTGAACCGGAGGTCGCCGGGCCGAGCGAGGAGGTGCCAGAGATCACGTTGGCCGAAAACGATGCGGGTGGGGTCGTCGTCAACCGCCTGCCGCGCATTGGGGCCGAACCGGCGGCGGAGCCTGAAATCCCCGCCGAGGAAGCGCCTGAGGCGGCCGAACCTGCTGATCCTGAATCAACCGCGCCGAATCTCGAGAAACCTGTCGACGCATTGCGCCAGTTTGCGGCGGCACCCGTGGCCGAGGCCGACGGTGACAAGATCGGTGTGATTCTGATCGACGCGGGCGAAGGCGGCATGAGCGCCGCGGCGCTGCAGGACCTGTCACTGACCTTCAGCGTTGCGATTGACCCATCGGCCCTTGATGCTGGCGAGCGGGCCGCTGCGTTCCGCGCGGCAGGGATTGAGGTCTTGGCGCTGATAAACGACCTGCCTTTGACCGCAACGCCGGCGGATGTCGCTGTGGCGATGGAAGGCTATTTGAACGTGCTGCCCGAGGCCATCGGCGTGCTTGACCCGCTGGACGCGCGGCTGCAGGCCGACAGGGCCATGCTGTCATCCGTACTTAACGCGATATCGGGCAGCGGCCATGCACTGGTCACCTATGACCGGGGTCTGAACAACGCGCAGCGGCAGGCGGACCGCAGCGGCGTGCCGAATGCCACGATTTTCCGGGTGCTGGACAGCGAGGACGAGAACGCGCCCCGCATCACCCGCTATCTGGACCGCGCGGCGTTTAATGCGGCCCGCGACGGGTCAGTGGTCGTGATTGGGCGCACCCGGCCCGAGACGGTGGAGGCGCTGATGGCCTGGAACACCGACGCACGCGGGGCGGAGCTGACGATGGTACCCATTTCGCAGGTGATGCTGGACGGCGAATAAGCGCCAGCCATTCGGAACGGAAAGGCCGCGTCCGTTACGGGACTGCGCGTCTAGCTGTTACCGCCCCGTTCAAACAGCCCGGCTTCTTTCGCGGCCATGCGGATGGCCTTGGCCTTGTTGACGGTCTCTTCGAACTCCGCCTGCGGGTCGCTGTCATAGACCACGCCGCCACCCGCCTGGGTATAAAGTTTTTGATCCTTGATCACCGCCGTGCGCAGCGCGATGCACATGTCCATGTCGCCATTGGCCGAAAAATACCCGCAGCCGCCGCCATAGACGCCGCGTTTCTCGGGTTCCAGCTCGTCGATGATCTCCATCGCGCGGACCTTCGGTGCGCCCGACACAGTGCCGGCGGGCAGACCCGACAGCAGCGCGGACAACGCGTCATGCTCCTCGCTCAGCTCCCCCACCACGTTGGAGACGATATGCATCACGTGGCTGTAACGCTCGATGATGAACTGCTCCGTCGGGCGGACGGTGCCGATCTTGGAGACCTTGCCCGTGTCGTTGCGCCCCAGATCCAGCAGCATGAGATGCTCGGCCAATTCCTTCTGGTCGGACAGCAATTCCTCTTCCAGCGCCTTGTCCTCGGCGGGTGTGGCGCCGCGTTTGCGGGTGCCTGCGATCGGGCGGATCGTGACCTCGTCCCCGAAGACGCGGACCAGAATTTCCGGGCTGGCGCCGACAATCTGGAAGCCGTCCATGTTGAAGAAGAACATAAACGGGGAGGGGTTGGTCCGCCTAAGCGCGCGGTAAAGCGAGAATGGGGGCAGGGTGAAATCCTGCGTCCAGCGCTGCGAGGGGACGACCTGAAAGATGTCGCCCGCCTTGATATATTCCTTCGCTGCGTCGACGGCCTGCAAATACCCCTCATGGGTAAAGTTAGAGACCGGGTTATCCGCATCGCTGGCGGTGCCCAGATCGTGGCTGGCCGCGCGGGGCGCGCGTTCAAGATCACGCACCGCGTCCATCACCCGCTCAGCCGCCTGCGCATAGGCGGCACGGGCCGACATGTTGTCGCTGACCCAGGCAGGCGCGCAGACGATGACCTCCCCCTTGACGCCGTCCAGCACGGCAATGACCGACGGGCGCGTCAGCACCGCATCGGGCAGGCCCAGCACGTCGGGGTTCACGTCAGGCAAGTGTTCGACCAGCCGGATCATGTCATAGCCCAGATATCCAAACAGCCCGGCAGAGGCCGCAGGCAGGTGTTTGGGCAGGTCAATCCGGCTTTCGTCAATCAGCGCGCGGATGGCTGCGAGCGGGTCTTCGGCGCAGGGCTCGAAACTGTCGCGGTCATAGCGGGCCTGGCGGTTGATCTCTGACGTTTTGCCGTGGCAGCGCCAGATCACGTCGGGTTTCATGCCGATGATCGAATAGCGCCCGCGTACCTCGCCCCCCGTGACGGATTCGAGGATAAAGCTGTCAGGCTGCGCGTCGGCCAGCTTCAGCATCAGAGAGACAGGCGTATCCAGGTCCGCGGCCAGTCGCGTATAGACAAGCTGGTTCTGCCCCGTCTCGAACGCGGCGGCGAAAGCGTCAAATTCGGGTTGCAGCGCCATGGCGTCAGAAGCCGCCGCCATGTTGCCCGCCGCCCGTGCCAAACTGGCTGAGCACCGCGTTGACGGCCTGGGGGTCGAGGCTCAGCCCGTGGCGGTTCTGAACGGTTTGGCCGAACAGCTCGAACACATCAGCCGCCAGCCCGTTGCTGGCGCTGTCGTTGAACTGTCGCGTCACCGCCTGCGCCTGTTCGGTCGTCATATCAGCGGGGGAGATATCAAGCAGCTCCACCAGCGCGGCGCGGCCGTCGGGGGCAAGCACAAATGTCACGTCGCCGGTCTCAAGCCCGAACACGTCCGCCACCAGATCAGCAGGCGCGTCGTCGATAAAGTCGCCACGGGTCAGGTCGCGTTCGGCGCGGGCGGCCAGATCAAGCGTGGCCATCCGGGTGCCGCCCCGGATCTGTTCGGCGAGGTCCTGGCCCAGAGCCTCCAGCTTCTCAAGGCGCTGGCCCTGACGCCAAGCATCGGCAACCGCGTCGCGGATGTCAGTGAGCGGGGGCACAGTAGGGGCTACGACATCGTCAATGCGCAGGGCGTAGATGCTGCCGTCTTCCAGCTCGCGGACCTCGGGGAAGTCGCTGCTTGTCATGCGCAGCGCCTCGGCGCGAAACTCGTCATAGGCGGCGATGCCGGTGCGGGTCTGCGCGGTGAAATCAAGCGTATCGAGGCGCATCGGGGTTTCATCCACCAGCTCCTCCAGCGTGGCGCCGCCGACCAGCAGGTCGTCGACCACCTCGATCTCGTCTTGAATGGCGCGGCGGGCCTGGTCGGCGCTGTATTCCAATTCCAGCTCGGGACGCGCGTCCTCGAATGAGGTGCTTGTTTCGTCCAGCAGCGCGTTAACCCGGTAAAGCACAGGGCCAAGCGAGGTTTGCACCGGGTCGGTCAGGCCGGGCTCTGGCAGCGCCCAGATGGCATCAGCGATATCGCCATCCAGATCGTCGCGGGCGACAGCCCCTTGATCGGCATCGGACAGGCTCAGGCCGCGTTCTTCGAGCAGCGCCTCAAACGTCGTCTCACCAGCCTCCACGGCGGCTTTTGCGGCAGCGGCCTCCTCAGCGGTGGAGAAACCCAGCCGCTCAACCAGACGCCGCTCCGGCTGGTTATAGCGTGCGCTGCGGTCTTCATAGAGGCCGCGAAGCGCGTCCTCATCAATTTCGATCTGCGACAGCATCATTTCCGGCGTCAGCAGCGCAAAGGTCAGTTTTCTTGTCTCGGGCGTCAAAAACGTGTCGGCATTGTCGTCATAGAAAGACTGCAACTCGGCATCCGTGGGCTCTGCAATGTCACCCTCCACCAGGCCCGCATCCAGCGGCGCCCATCTGAACGAGCGGCGCTCCTGCAGGTATCCATAAAGCGTTTTGGCATAGGTCTGCGGCACGGTCAGCCCGCCGGTGATGGCCTGTTGCAGGATGTTGCGCGCGGCGGTGTTGCGCAGCTCTTGCTCGAACTCTACCGGGCGAAGACCTTCCTGGCGTAGCGCAAATTCATAGGCGTCGCGATTGAAGCCGCCCGCCCGCTGGAAGGCCGGTACGGCGCGCAGCTGGCTCGCCACTTCATCGTCGCCCACGGAAAGCTGGACGGTGTCGGCCTCTTCGGTCAGGGCGGCCGTGGCGGCCAGACGGTCCAGCACGCGCTGGTCAATCCCCTCGACGCGGGCCTGCTGGATGCTGACGGGGCTGCCCCGGCGGCGCGTCTCGAATGTCAGTTCTTGTTGCAGGCCGCGGAAGAAATCCCCGGTGGAGATGTCAGTATCCCCGACCGACCCGATGGAGGAGATCCGCCCTCCCACGCCATTCGCACCAAAGCCCATAAGCCCGATGACCAGAAGCACCAGAATGACCCAGACGAACGCCTTGCCAATGCTGCCGCGCCGTAGGGAGCCGGTCGGGGGCTTGATCTTCGATTTCTTGGCCATGATGCGTTGCCTTCTAGAGGGGTTTTGGCACTGGTAAACCGTTGCGCGGAAGGGGGCAAGCGGTGCTAGAGCGACAGTGCCGCCAACCGGGTATAGAGCTGCGCGATGCCGTCCCGGTCGATATTGGCAAAGGCAATGCGCAGGGCCTTTGCGCCGCGTGCCTCGCCTTCGGGGACGAACATGGTGCCGGGCAGGCAAAGCACGCCGATCTCTGCCACCATGCGCTGCGCCAGCGCGTCAGAGGGCAGGTCGAACGGGTGGGCCATCCAGGCGAAATAGGCGCCGCACCCTTCCATCTGCCAGCCCTTGTCGGCCAGCACGGGGAAGCCTGCGCGGATGGCCTCCGCGCGGCCCAGAATTTCCAGCCGTTGTTTGGCCAGCCAGGGGCCGAGGTTCTGCATCCCCCAAAGGGCGGCGCGTTGCCCCAGCTGGTTGGGGCAGATGGAGACCGTGTCGAGGAATTTTTCTGCCTCCGCGAGCCTGTCGCGATGGGCGATCATCGCACCGACCCGGTGACCGGTTAGTCGGTAGGCCTTGGAGAAGGAATAAAGCTGGATCAGCGTTTCGTCCCAGCCTGCGTCCTGGAACAGCGGATGCGGTGCGCCGCTGCGGCTGTCGAAATCGCGGTAGGTCTCGTCAACGATCAACGCGATGCCATGGGCGCGGCACAGGTCGCGGAAGGCCAACAGCGTCGCCTCAGGGTATTCGACCCCGCCGGGATTGTTGGGGCTGACCAGCGCGATGGCCCGCGTCTTGGGCGTGATCAGCCGCGCCGCGTCTTCGGCGGACGGAATAAGGGAGGCACCGGTTGCCAGCGGCACCGAGGTGATGCCCCCCATATCGAGCCACATCTTATGGTTGAAATACCAGGGCGTCGGCAGAATGACCTCGTCACCCGGGGCGGCCAGCGTGGCAATCGTCGCGGCAAAGGCCTGATTGCAGCCCGACGTGATGGCAACCTGCTCAGGCGCAATGGTGCCGCCATACCCTGCGCTCCAGTCGCGGGCGATCTGGTCGCGCAGCTCCGGCAGGCCCAGCACGGGGCCGTAAAGATGCGCCGCGTCGTCTTCCATCACAAACTGCGCCATAGCCGCGCGCAGCTCCGCGGGAGGCGGGTCCACCGGGGCGGCTTGGCTCACATTGATCAGTGGGCGGTCATCGGGGAAGGCGACGCCCTCGATCCAGCGGCGCGCCTCCATCACAGGGGGCGGGAAGGTGGCCGCCATGTTTGGGTTCAGCAGCGCCATCCTAATCGTTGCCGCGATAGGGTTTCACGTATTGCATCGCCATGTCCCAGGGGAAGAAAATCCATGTGTCCTGGCTGACCTCGGTGATGAACGTGTCCACCTGCGGCCGGCCTTTGGGCTTTGCGTAGACGGTGGCAAAATGCGCCTTGGGGTAAAGGGCGCGGACGACTTCAAGCGTTTTGCCACTATCGACCAGATCGTCAATGATCAGGATGCCGGTGCCGTCGCCCATCATCGCGTCATCGGGGCGTTTGAGCACTTTGGCCGCCGATTGCGCCTGATGGTCGTAGGATTTGATCGAGATCGTGTCGACGGTGCGAATGTCCAGCTCCCGCGCCGCAATCATTGCGGGCGCCATGCCGCCACGAGTGATGGCCACCACCGCGCGCCACGCGCCGTCATCTGGCCCGTGCCCGTCCAGCCGCCACGCCAGCGCCCGGCTGTCGCGGTGGATCTGGTCCCAGCTGATGTGAAAGCCTTTTTCATGGGGCAGGCGGTCCGTCATGGGGGGCTCCTATTTCTCGATATCGGGGGCGTCGACGGCCTTCATGCCAACGACGTGGTATCCCGCATCAACATGCAGCACCTCGCCCGTCACGGCTGACGACAGGTCAGAAAGCAGGTAAAGAGCCGAATTGCCGACTTCTTCCTGTGTCACGGTGCGACGCAGGGGAGAGTTATATTCGTTCCACTTCATGATGTAGCGGAAATCGCCGATGCCCGAGGCCGCGAGCGTTTTGATCGTCCCGGCGGAGATCGCGTTGACGCGGATATTGTCCTTGCCCAGATCCTCGGCCAGGTACTGCACCGACGCCTCGAGTGCGGCCTTCGCCACGCCCATGACGTTGTAGTGGGGCATCACCTTCTCCGCGCCGTAATAGGTCAGCGTCAGCAGCGAGCCGCCATCACTCATCAGCTTTTCGGCGCGCTGCGCCACCGCTGTGAAGGAATAGACGGATATGTTCATCGACATGGCGAAATTGTCGGGGCTGGTGTCGACATATCGGCCGCGCAGTTCGTTCTTGTCGGAGAACCCGATGGCGTGCACCACAAAGTCGATCTTGCCCCAGCTTTGCTTCAGCGTCTCAAACAGCGCGTCGATGGAGGCCCCGTCGCTGACATCGCATGGCAGGACGTGCTCCGCGCCAATGCTGTCTGCGAGCGGGCGCACCCGTTTCAAAAGCGCGTCCCCCTGATAGGAGAAGGCGATCTCGGCACCGGCATCAGCACAGGCTTTTGCGATGCCCCAGGCGATAGACTTGTCGTTCGCCACCCCCATGATCAGGCCGCGTTTGCCCGCCATTAATCCGTTAGACATCCACAGCCCCCTATTGCGCTCTTGCCGTTCTGTGGCGGTGTACGTCATAGACCGAAGGGCATCAAGACGGTCGGAACGTGAGGTAAATGTTGAAAAGACTCTTTGGTTCAGCCATTAACCTTGTTACACGTTTTCGTGAAGGCGGCAGGCCTGTAGGGTAAAGAGGGACAACGTAGTGGAAGACCGAAGCGGCATATTCGCGGGTGAGAACCCGTTGGACATTGTCCGAAGCTGGCTTGCCGAAGCGCGAAGGGCGGAGATCAACGATCCCGACGCGATTGCGCTTGCAACCGTGGACGGCGATGGTTTGCCGAATGTGCGTATGGTTTTGCTTAAGGATATCGAGGAAGACGCTTTCGTGTTTTACTCAAATTACGAGAGCGTGAAAGCGGTAGAACTTGATGCGTCCGGCAAGGCCGCTTTTGTGCTGCACTGGAAATCGCTGCAACGACAAATTCGGGTGCGCGGCCTAGTCTCTCGCGAAGATGGCGATGTTGCAGACGCCTATTATGCGTCGCGCTCGCTGAGAAGCAGGTTAGGGGCCTGGGCGTCGGATCAATCGCGCCCTTTAACGTCGCGGGAGGCGTTGATGACGAAGGTTGCAAAAGTTACGGCAGTGAAAGGGACCAACCCGGACCGCCCGCCGCATTGGGGAGGTTATCGGATAAAACCGATTGAAATCGAATTCTGGGCAGACGGGGCTTTTAGACTACATGACAGATTTAGGTGGACAAGACAGCTGGGACAGGAACAATGCAAATGGGGTTGTCAACGTCTAAATCCGTAGCGCGTGCGCGGGGTTAACAAGTTACGTAAACGTAAATCGCAGGACAGGAATCACATACCTATCTTAAACATTAAATCCGTGAGAACTTACAGAGTGATAGCAAGTGAGGATCATCATGGGCAGGCTTGGGGGTGTCGATAAGTTCGACACATCTTGGATGACAGAAACGTTAGAAGTACCCGGACAGACGGTGCGGGTCACAGGACACGTAAAATGGTTTGACGCGGCGAAGGGCTTTGGCTTCGTTGTTGCCGATCAGGGTGGTCCGGACATTCTTTTGCATGCCAACGTTCTGCGCAACTACGGACAGGGTTCCGTAGCAGATGCGTCAGAGGTTGAGTTGGAAGTGCAGCGGACGGAACGCGGCCTGCAGGCCGTTGAGGTGATTTCTGTAACGCCGCCCGTCATGAGCGACGCCGCGTCGAGCTTTGACACGTTCGTCGAGGACCTCACCGATGTCGAACTGACGCCGGCGCGGGTGAAGTGGTTCGACAAGGCGAAGGGTTTCGGCTTTGCCAACTCCTACGGTGAGACCAACGATATCTTCCTGCACATCGAAGTGCTGCGCAAATGCGGTCTTGCCGATCTTGAGGCGGGCGAGGCTGTGTGCCTGCGAATCGTTGAAGGCGACCGCGGCCAGATGGCCGCCGAGGTACACGCCTGGGACTATGCGACAACCAACGACTAAAACATTCTTTTTTGGCTTTGTGGCATGGGCGTTTGCGGCAGCAAGCGCCTTTGGCATGTGCGCGCCGGGCCATGTCGATGTCCGCGGCGACTGGGGCAGCGCCCGCTTTAATGTAGAGATCGCCGACGAGCCGGAGGAGCGCGCCCAAGGGCTGATGTTCCGCGAGGAACTGGCGCCAAGCGCCGGCATGCTGTTTTTGTTCCCGCGTCCGCAGCCGCTGTCCTTCTGGATGAGAAACACGCTGATCTCGCTCGACATTATCTTCCTCGATTCGGCAGGAACGGTGGTCACCATCCGGGAAAACGCGATTCCCCTTGATGAGACCTCGTTATCCGGCGGCCCGGACCCGCTGCTGGCGGTTCTCGAGATCAATGGCGGGTTGTCGCGCCAGATCGGCATCAGCGTAGGCAGCCAGTTGCGCCACCCCGGCATGCCGCAAGAGCTTGCCGCCTGGCCGTGCGCTGAATAGCCTGCACGGGCCGGCGGTGCGACAGCTGGCGGCAGCGGCTTTAACCGGTCGGGCTGTGGCGCAGCCTGGTAGCGCACCTGCTTCGGGAGCAGGGGGTCGGAGGTTCGAATCCTCTCAGCCCGACCATTTTTCGCAAATTTCTTCTTTTCACCGCATCCATTCAGAGGTAGGACGACCCACACGGATGGACGGGGTGTGGCGCAGTCTGGTAGCGCACCTGTTTTGGGTACAGGGGGTCGTAGGTTCGAATCCTGCCTCCCCGACCATCCGATGTTTTCCCGCAAGATATCCGTACGTATCCGCTGAGGCGGCGCATTGGCATGCGCGCGCCATCCACAGCCGCAAGATCTGGGGCGCGTGATTCTGGGAACACCAGATATAGGGCGGCCCAAATCGCAGTGGGTGCTTCTGCGCTTCGTGAAATTCACCGAACAACCAAGCCCTGATCCCTCGCTGCTCAAGATTTGGTAACAAAAATGTAACTGCCGCTACATTTGGTGTCTCATGAATTCTGTCCCCATGGGCAGGGGAAAACCATGTGCACGAATCTGTGGATTGTTGAACCTTCAGGCGAAGCATGGCGGATAAATGTGCTGGAAATAAAAGAATTCCTTCCAGTCCTACCGGGTTAACAAAAGGTTACGCCGAAAACCGGTAAATATCGAACCACGCAGGTCAACGAAAAAATCGCCCAAAATATGACAAAATTGCGTTGACCAGCCCCCCGTATTTCCCTCAAGTTGTGCAAGTCAGAGCGGCACCCACCATATTTAGTATCCGTAACGATCGCCGGTGGTGCGGCGCGCTGATAGTCAGGGATGGGACATAACCAAAGAAGACGCAGAAATGCCAATGACGCGACGGCCACCGGCTTTTGCGGACACAAGGTAACTGCCCACTGACACCCATGCGGCCGGCACTGAGGCAGGCCAGAGACAAGAAAAGACAGGCGCGTGCCGCTTAGGTAGGGAAACGAAGATGAAAATTGATCGCATGCTCACGAAGGCGGGCCAGGACGCTTACGCGGCACTGGAATTTACCACCACCACGTCTGAGATCCGCAACCCCGATGGGACCATCGTGTTCAAGCTCGATGCGGTCGAAATCCCAGCGACATGGAGCCAGGTGGCCTCCGACGTTATTGCGCAGAAATATTTTCGTAAGGCCGGCGTGCCTGCGCGCCTCAAGAAGATGAAAGAGAAGGGCGTGCCTGCCTTCCTGCAACGCTCAGTCGCGGATGAGGCGGCACTGAAGAAACTGCCCGAAGACCAACGCTATGGCGGCGAGACCTCTGCCAAGCAGGTGTTTGACCGTCTGGCCGGCGCATGGTGCTACTGGGGTTGGAAGGGCCGCTACTTCACGACTGAGGCCGACGCGCAGGCGTATTACGACGAGATGCGGGTGATGCTGGCCAAACAGATGGCCGCCCCGAACTCCCCTCAATGGTTCAACACCGGGCTGCACTGGGCCTATGGCATCGACGGTCCGGCGCAAGGTCACCACTATGTTGACTTTGAAACCGGCAAATTGACCAAATCGAAATCTTCCTACGAGCACCCGCAGCCGCATGCCTGCTTTATCCAGTCCGTCTCAGACGACTTGGTAAACGACGGCGGCATCATGGATCTCTGGGTCCGCGAGGCGCGGCTGTTCAAATATGGCTCGGGAACGGGCACCAACTTCTCGTCCCTGCGCGCCGCCAATGAGCCGCTGTCAGGTGGCGGCAAATCCTCT
>CALHHY010000104.1 GCA_938030665.1 uncultured Litoreibacter sp.
GCGGGTGAAGTGGTCGATATCGCCCGGCTTGGTCAGGCCAACAACGGGGTGGATCAGCAGGTTGGCCTGCGCTTCCTTGGCGGCGCGGAATGTCAGTTCCTGATGCGCGCGGTGCAGCGGGTTGCGGGTCTGGAAGGCCACAACCTTGCGCCAGCCCATTTTGCGGAAATAGGCGCGCAACTCATTCGGGGTGTCGCGGCGGGCGCGGAAATCGTAATGGACGGGCTGCTGGATGCCAGTGACGGGTCCGCCCAGATAGATTTTGCCGGCCTGATTGTGCAGGTAGTTGACGGCTGGATGCGCGCTGTCATCGGCACCGAAGACCATTTTGGCCTCATGCGCTTTGTTCGGCTCCCAACGGTCGGTGACGGTCATGGTGCCAAGGATCACACCTTCCTGGTCGCGCAGGGCGATGTCCTGGCCGATTTCCAGCGAATTGGCGAAATCTTCCGACACATCCAGCGTGATCGGCATGGGCCACAGCTCACCGGTTGTCAGGCGCATTGTGTCCACGACGGAGTTGTAATCGGTCTCGCTCAGGAAGCCTTTCAGCGGGTTGAAGCCGCCATTCATCAGCAGCTCAAGATCGCAAATCTGGCGCGGTGTCAGGTCATGCGATGTCAGCTCGGCGGCCTCCACCTTAAGCTTTTGCGCGCTGTCGTATGAGACGAACAGCTCGGGGATCGGGGCGAGGTTGTTTTGCATCAGTTTGGTCCTGTCACTGAAGGGAGTAAGGCCCGAGGCACTGCCGGTCAGCTCTGCATGCAAAGCGTCATATTCGGCCAGTTTCCGGGCAAGAAAAGCGTTTGTAAGCCGGTTTTTCTCCGACGCGCCGCGGGTTGTGAGGGAGTAGGCGAAGCGCTGGCGCTTATCCGGCCCCGACCGTTTGGTCACTTTGACAAATCCGGCATCCGCGGCGGCGCGCAGCAATGCGTTCAATTTACCAAGCGAGACGTCAATCGCGGCCGCCGTCGCCCGTTGCGACGCGTCTGCAGCCAGATCAAGCTGGCGCAGAAGCCGGAAGCGCAGGTCTTCCTCTTCGCTTATGGGGGCAGGCTTTGACACGGTAGGGGACGACTCACCATTTGTTCACGGGTGAACGTATCGCGCTCTGGGTGTGTTCACGCAAGAACAATCTTTGCATCGATGGGCGAAACACATTGTTTCCTTTGCACTTCCGCCCGCGTCGAGTGTGACGAGCAATAGCCCAGAAACGGAACCCCATAATCCGGCTCCCCCTAGCTCGCCAAGCGATCACGAACCGGTGCTCTCACGGACAGTTGTCTGTAATGCGAGGTGTAGGCCGGCGAAGCTTTGCGTATTGCCAGCGGGCTGCCACAGGCCCGGAAAAACCTGAATTGGGAGAAAAATATGCTGAGATCACTGGGGCTTATGGCCGCATTCGCACTGAGTATCGCTACAGCCGCCATGGCGGAGGAACACAAATCCGCCGTCCCTGATGGGGCCAAGCTGTATTTTGTGGGGCTTGCCAGTGGGGACACGGTCTCCTCCCCCGTGACGGTCCGTTTTGGGCTGTCGGGGATGGGCGTGGCGCCGGCAGGTGTCACTGAGAAAGAGAATGTCGGACACCATCACCTGCTGATCAACCGCGCCCCGTTCGGCGAAGGCGCAGATGGCGCGGAAGAATGGGAATATGGGATCGCCAGCGACGACAACCATCGCCATTTTGGCGGCGGCCAGACGGAGGTGACGCTGGACCTGCCACCCGGCGAACATACGCTGCAGATGGTCCTGGGCGACCATTCGCATGTCCCTTTCGGGCCAGAACTTGCAACCAATCAGATCACGATTACGGTCAAATAACGCAGTACCCATAGACGATCCGCCACTAAACGTCCCCGACAAGAAAACAGCCGGCCCGCGACCGGACCGGCTGTTCTAGACAGATCGGTGCAGGCTGGGCCGGTTATTCGTCTTCTTCTGCGAGGAAGCGTTCCGCCTCAAGTGCGGCCATGCACCCCATGCCGGCAGACGTCACGGCTTGCCGGTAAATATGGTCGGTCAGATCGCCTGCCGCGAAGATGCCGGGGATCGACGTCTCGGTGCTGTCAGGTTTGGTCACGACATAGCCGCCCATATGGGTCTCAAGCACATCTTTGACCAGCTCGTTGGCGGGCGCATGGCCGATGGCTACGAAGACGCCTTTGCACGCGATCTCGGTTATCTCGTCGGTCTTCACGTTACGCACCCTGACCCCTTCGACCGAGTTCGGGTTCTCGGTGCCGATGACCTCTTCCAGTTGGTGGAACCAAAGGGGCTCGATCTTTGGGTTCTTGAACAGGCGGTCTTGCAGGATGGCCTCGGCCCGCAGCTCGTCACGGCGGTGGATCAGCGTCACTTTCGAGGCGAAGTTGGTCAAAAACAGCGCCTCTTCAACGGCCGTGTTGCCGCCGCCAATCACCACGATTTCCTGGCCGCGATAGAAGAAGCCGTCGCAGGTCGCGCAGGCGGAAACACCGAAACCCTTGAACTTCTCTTCGGACGGCAGGCCCAGCCATTTGGCCCGCGCGCCGGTGGCGAGGATCACCGCATCGGCGGTGTAGATCGTGCCGCTGTCGGACGTGCAGGTGAAAGGGCGTTTTGTGGTGTCGATGGAGGAGATGATATCGCTGATCACCTCGCACCCCATGGCTTTCGCGTGGGCTTCCATCCGCACCATCAGGTCGGGGCCCTGCACCTCGGTATCGCCAGGCCAGTTCTCTACCTCGGTCGTGGTGGTCAGCTGCCCGCCGGGCTCGATCCCTTGGACCAGGATCGGGTTCAGCATCGCCCGCGACGCATAGACGCCCGCCGTATACCCCGCAGGGCCGGAGCCGATGATAAGAACTTTCGTGTGACGGGTTTCGGACACGGCAGCATCCCCTCTCATGTAATATTGGTCTGCCCGATATAGTCCGCGCTGAAAGAAGGTGCCAGAGCGCCCCGATCAATTTCATCGTTAGATTTTTTCTTGCGCACATATGAAATATTATTGCGCAGGAGCTTCACGATACCTAAGATTGCGTCAGCTAAAGGGATGTGGAATGGCAATTTCTAAACTTGACGATATCGACCGCAAGATCCTTGCCGAATTGCAGGCCGATGGCCGGATGACCAATGTTGAGCTCGCGAAGCGGGTGGGGATATCGGCGCCGCCTTGCCTGCGCCGGGTGCGTACGCTGGAAGAGTCGGGCTTTATCAAGGGCTACCATGCCGAGGTTGAAGCGCGCGCCCTTGGCTTTGAGGTTCAGGTCTTTGCCATGGTCGGACTGCAAAGCCAGGCCGAAGCGGACCTAAGCGCCTTTGAGGCGCGCTGCCGCGACTGGCCGCTTGTACGCGAATGCCACATGCTGAACGGCGAGGTGGACTTCATCCTGAAATGCGTGGCCCCGGACCTGTCGAGCTTTCAAAGCTTCCTGACGGAGCAGCTGACCTCTGCCGAGAATGTGGCCAGCGTGAAAACCTCGCTCGTGATCCGCGGCGCAAAGGACGAGCCCGGCGTGCCGTTCGACGTGGTTGAAGAACGGCTGAGCCAGATCAGCTAGCCGGCCTCCCGCAACCTTTCCACCTCGTAGCTTGTCAGATGCGGGATCAATTCAGCACCGAATTCATGCAGGCTTCGGATATGCGGAAACAACCGTAGCAGCCCGTGCATCATCCCCTGATCACGCAGCGCCGCCGATAGCGGAGCCGGGTGGAAACTTTCCACCTCCAGCCCGTTCACATTGATTGTGGCCTGGCGGTCGAAGGCGAGGTTGAAAAACGTCACCGACGAGACCGGAGACACCGATATCACCTGCACCCCGTCTTCGAAGGCCCGGATCGGCATATAGGCTGGGTTGCTTTCGGCCTCTTCCCCGCCGCCCTGACGCATCAGGATGTGGGCGCGGTGGGACAGCATCACGTCGGCGCGTGGCTTGGCCAGCCCGAAGGCATCGGGCATCACGCGCAACAGCCGCGGCTTAGGTGAGGCCGCAAATTCCTGGGCATTGACGGTAAAGGAGCCGACCCAACGCAGTATCACCGGGCCGAATTCGCTGGTCAGCACGCGCATGCCGGGGATCAGGTCCTCCACCGCCACCGGCCCGTCCTCTGTCAAAACCACTGTCCCTCTCGCCAGATGATCGCAGGCGGCCTCAATCACGGGGCTGGCCGGGGCGCGCATTGTGTCAAACTGCGCACGGCCATCTGCACCCAGCCAGGCAATTTCGTAGTTGCGGTCAGCATAGTGACGTTTCGATGGAGCACCGCGGGCGGCAAGCTGGTTGAAATCATAGCTCCGTCCGGAGCTTACAGAGGCGTAGTCGGATAGGGCGGAGCGGGGAACATTCATAAGGGGTCCTTCTACCAGCTAAGGTCTTGTATTTGGTCCCCACCGGCGCAACACGAAGCTCGGGAAGCCCCCGTATGCGCATGTTGCTAGAGTATGCCTTCCCACCAAAAAATCAACTTTTTGCGCCGATTATGGTCCTGCAAGGCTGCAGTAATCGTGATCTTCCAACATTGTTTCTGCGCTTCGCCATGTGCCCAAAGATCGCCACCTTGCTGCCGCGCTCGATTCGACCGCTCTGGCGAGGCCGCAGCCCGCGTGATAAGCCCATGGCAGCAAAAGTGAGCCATGTCAGAATGACCCCCGACCTGATCAAGAAGACCTATGCAAGAGCACTGAAAGCCCAGCAAGCAGGCCGCTGGACAGAAGCGGAAAAAGGCTACGCCCGCATCATCGCCGCCCGCCCCGGCCTGGCAGAGGCGCAGTTCAACATGGGGCGGGTCTTGGCGGCGCAGGTCCGATTGACCGACGCCGCCCGGCATTTCGAGGCCGCCCTGCGCGCGAAACCCGGCCAGCCGGAGATTTGGCTGGCCTATCTGGACATGGCGTCCCGGCACCCCAAACCTGACAATCTGGAGAAGCTGTTGGGACGCGTTGGCAGCGGGCTTGATCACCTGCCTGACATCAGCTTTTTGCGGGGGCTCGTGGCGGCCCGGCGGGGCGATGCGGCGCAGGCTGAAACTTTGATCGGGGCGGCAATCGCCATGGGGCTGAAATCCGCCCGCGCCCAGACGGAGCTGGGGTTGCTGCACCTCCAAGCGGGCGAGGATGTGAAAGCCATGGCCGCCTTTGACGCGGCCCTCGCGCTCAACCCCAAGGACGCGTTCGCGCTGATCAGCAAGGCGGGTTTGCTGCGGGGCCTTGGTAAAACCGACGAGGCATTGGCCTGCGCCACAGCGGCGATTTCAGCCGATCCGGCAACGGCGCAGCATTACTATACCTACGCATCGATCACCAAACTCAAATCCGGCGACCCGATGATCGCGCAGATGCAAAAGCGCTTTGCCGCCACGCGCAAGGGGGATCTGGGCCGGATCTACCTAGGTCACGCCTTGGCCAAAGTGATGGAAGAGACCGGCGCGCAAGACCAGATGTTTCGCTTCCTGAGTGCGGCCAATCAAGTGGCAGCGGACCGGTTCCCCTACGACCATGACGCCGACCGGCAGGCCGTCGCGAAGGCGCAGGAAACCTTCGAAGGGCTGTCGGCAACGCCCGACAGCGACGCCCCCCCCGATTCTCGTCCGCGCCCAATTTTCGTGACGGGCATGCCGCGCTCCGGCACGACATTGGTGGAACAGATCTTGGCGTCCCATTCCGCGTGCACCGGGGGCGGGGAGCTGGGCCTGCTCAGCTCCGCTTTGGCCCCGGTTTTGGAAGGTGAGGAGCGCCCTGCGGCTGACTTGGCTGCAGCGCTCAGAAATGCCGGGGAGACCTACCGCCACCAGCTTTCCGCGCGGTTTGGGGCTACGGGCTGCGTCACTGACAAATCAATCAGCACCTATGCCTCGATCGGGTTTGTGCGCCACGCGCTGCCGGACGCCAAGATCATCGTGATACGCCGTAACCCGGCGGATAACGCCCTGTCGATCTATAAGAACCTTTTCAAACCGGGGTCGCATCGCTACGCGACGGATCTGCGCGCCATCGCCCGGTTCTGCGCCCTGTTCGAGGCCCAGCTGGACTTCTGGCGCGACCAGATGCCGGGCAGCTTTTATGAGCTGCAATATGAGGCGCTGATCGCCGACCCCGAGCCTCAATCGCGCGCCTTGGTCGCCGCAGCCGGGCTGGAATGGGAGGACGCCTGTCTTGCCTTTTACGACACCAGCAGGCGGGTGGACACGCTGTCATCCGCGCAGGTGAGGCAACCGATCTATCGCTCGTCAGTGGGTGGGTGGGAGCGGTACCGGGACGACTTGGCCACGTTCATTGAGGAATATGCGCAGCTTACCGGCCAAACGCTTTGAGTTCTGAAATTGTCCTCGGAGCTGACAGAAAACGCGTGTCTGCTGGGAGGGCAGACACGCGCTTCATGTCGCAGCCGTTCGGGCTGGCTCAGGCTGATTTCAGGTCTTCCTTCTTCAGCGCAGGCGCCTTGACGGCAAGATGGGACTTCCATGCAGGACGGTCTTTGCGGCGCCAACACGTGGTGTCATTTGACGTTGCGGTCTCTGCCAAAACCCAAGTCATCCAGCGTGATGTTTTCGCCATAAAGCCGCTCCTACTGCCGCGGGTCGCGCCGTTGCATCTGGGGGTATGCTTTGGCCAACCGACGGTGAATTCTGCCCCACCTTTCGATGCCACCACTATCCCAACCGACTGCGGCGACATCTTGGCCTTGGTTAATTTTTTTGGGTCCTTTTGGAGGTTTCTGGTTCGGTCAAGTGAAATCATAATTACAAAACGATTACAGCGCCTTAAGGGCGCGTGACTCGATCGCTCCGCGTGATTGTGGCGGGATCGCGGCACGTCTCGCCCAGAGTTTGTCACGAATGACTTTGTGGCAGGCCAAGAAACAATGCCTGATCTAGAGCCTGATCGTTGCGATGAGTCGCCCGTAATCGGCCTCTGCCTCATGCACGGAGCGGCGGTAGGAAAAAAAGCGTTTGGGGTCGGCATAGGTGCAATGGCGCGTCCATTCCGCCGTCACCCCCGCCTCCCGCAGCCGTTTCAGCCCGTAGCTGGGCAGGTCAAACTGCACCCGGTCGCCTTTACCTTGCGCGAAATAGCGGGCGTTCTCCGGGTCCTCGTCCAGAAACCTGTCCATGTAGTCAGGGCCCACCTCGTAGGAGGCCTGGCTGATACAGGGGCCGATCACCGCCGTGATGCCCTCCCGCGTGGCACCGGCACCGCACATCGCGTCAATCGTGGCCTCCAACACCCCGCCAATGGCGCCGCCCCAGCCCGCATGGGCCGCGCCGATCACACCGTTTTCATGGTCGGCAAACAGGACCGGCTGGCAGTCGGCGGTCAGTATCCCAAGCGCGATGCCGGGCACATTGGTCACCAACGCATCGGCCTTTGGGCGGTCGTCTCGCGGCTCCGACAGGGTGATGACCTCCGCCGAATGGTATTGATGGAGGGAGACCAGATGATCCGGCGGCACCTGCATCGCCTCGGCCACCCGCGCCCGGTTGCAGGCGACGGCGTCGGTCTGATCGGAGGAGCCGTAGCCGCAGTTGAGCCCCTCAAATATCCCTGACGACGCCCCGCCCCGCCGGGTAAAAAAACCGTGGCGCAGGGGCGCGAGGCTGTCGGCGGTGATGATCTCGAGGGTCATGACCTATCCCTGTTCGTCAAATCCGGGTGGCGGCTGAGCGCCCTTGGGGTAAAGCGCGATTGCTTTGAACAGCGTCCCCATCTGGGCCGGGTCCGTCAAGCGTTGATAGGCGGCGAGATGGCTTTGCACCCCTTTTTCATCGCTCTTGGCATCAAAGCTTTCGGCGATCTGCTGGGCGCGCGGGCCGATGCCAAGCCTGTGCAGCAGCTCGCCCTGAGCAATCATCTGCGACGCTCTGCAGGCCGATGCTGCCGCCAGAGCGCTGAAATCCACATGCGCCGTCAGGTCTGCCGTGCCGGGGGTTTGCAGCGGGTCCGTAGGGCTATGGTCCTTGACGGCCTGAAACGTATCACCAAGCGAGATCCAATCACCGTAATCCACGATCAAAGCCGCCCCGCCATGCTGCGCGATCCGAGCGGAGATTTCGGCAATGACGGGCGGCGCGGCAGGGCAAAGCTCCACGACGTCGCCGTCTTTCGTGTCCGCCAGCCGGTGCGCGAGCGCCTCCATCGGCACAGGTTCCGTAAGGCCGAATTGCAGCGCGTCCCCTTCCGCGCCGACCCGCTTCTCTGCCCAGCCCCGGCCTTGGCGGATGAATTGGCGGATGGGGAGCGCGTCAAAGAATTCGTTTGCGACCAGATATAGCGGGGCGGGGGGAAGGGTAGCGGCGC
The DNA here is from genome assembly GCA_938030665.1 of uncultured Litoreibacter sp. Taxonomy (GTDB): domain Bacteria; phylum Pseudomonadota; class Alphaproteobacteria; order Rhodobacterales; family Rhodobacteraceae; genus Litoreibacter. The sequence continues at coordinate 8,279 of CALHHY010000104.1, forward strand.
TGTCATGCCACGTGATGTCATGGCCTTCGAGCGTGGCACGTTGCACCGCGCGCAAAGCGGGGCTGGCCTCCACCAGATGCAGCTGAGGCGCGAAGCCGGGGATCGTGTTCGTGGCGCGTAGCATGTCGGCCATCAGCGTGCCGCGTCCCGGTCCCAGCTCTGCCAGCACGCACGGCCCGCCGCCCTGATCCATCCAGCTTTGCGCCAGACACAGTCCCAAAAGCTCCCCGAACATCTGGCTGATCTCGGGCGCGGTGATGAAATCGCCGGACGCGCCCAATGGGTCGCGGGTCGCGTAATAGCCGTGATCGGGATGCAGCAGGCAGGTCTGCATGTAATCAGCAAGGCTCAGCGGGCCGTCCACCGCGATCTGGCGCAGCAGGATGTCGCGCAGGCTCATGCCAGCCGCCGGCGCGCGCCCCAGATGATCAGCACGCCTACCAAGATCATAGGGGTCGACAGCAGCTGCCCCATGGTAACGCCGAGTGGCCCCAGTTGCAGCGCGTATCCCAGCGGGTTGCCCTCCGTGATGAACTGCGCGTCGGGTTGGCGGAAGAACTCCACGAAGAAGCGGGCAGCACCGTAGCCTGCCAGAAATACCCCGATCAAAGCGCCGGGCGTTTTCAGCCAGCGGCGCCGGGTCGCGAGCCACACAAGCACTAGCCCCAGGACAAGGCCCTCAAGCGCGGCCTCATAAAGTTGAGAGGGGTGGCGGGCGCATAGCTGTTCGAGCGTGGCGCAGGCCTGAGCGGCGTCGCCGGGAAAAACAACAGCCCATGGGACGTCGGTCTGACGTCCCCAAAGCTCCCCGTTGATGAAATTCGCGAGCCGCCCCAGCAGGATGGCGGGCGGGGTTGCGACGACGATCATATCGCCCGTGCTGAGCGGTGACAGCTTGTGCCGCCAGCAAAAGATCAGCCCCGCCAGAAGCACGCCCAAGGCGCCGCCATGGAAGGACATACCGCCTTGCCAGACCTGCAGGATCTCGCCCGGGTTCCGCATGTAATAGGCGGGCTGGTAAAACAGCACAAAGCCGATCCGTCCGCCCAGGACGATGCCGATGATCAGCCAGGTAATGAGGTCTGAAAGTTGCTCAGGCGTCATGGGGGCCGCGTTTTTGTACCAGAGTTTCGCGCGCCGGATCAGGCGGCCAGCCATCCACCAGCCGATGAGGATGCCCACGATATAGGCCATGGCGTACCAGCGCAGGGCGAACTCGCGGCCAAACAGCTCGATGGCCACAATATTGGGCCCGATATCAGGGAAGGGAAGGCGCATTGGGATCATGGCGGTTTGAGTGCGCCGCGCCTGCGGCGTTGTCAACCTTGAGCTTTCGGCCTTCCATCACCATATAGGGGTCAAGCGAAACGGAAGGGGCGTCACATGCAGACCCGCAACAAATTCTTTGACGATATGAGCCAGCTGATGACCAATGCCATGGGCGTGGCGCAAGGCGCACGCGGCGAGGCTGAAAACGCCATGAAATCCATGATGGACCGCTGGCTGGCTGACCGTGATTTCGTCACTCGTGACGAGTTTGACGCGGTGCGGGCCATGGCCCAGAAGGCCCGGGAAGAGAACGAGGCGTTAAAGGCGCGCATTGACGCGCTGGAAGCCAAAAAGGGCTGATCCCGCCCGCGCCTGCTCGGCCTCAGATCACGGTGACCATAACGACGACATAAGCCAGGCACAGCGCGCAGACGAAAAGCGGGCGTGCCATATAGGTTAGCCGCCCGTAGCGGCCCACCACGTCTGATACCTCCTCTTTCGACAGGCCGAAGCGCAGGCTGCGCAGCGTCTTGCGCGACGCGTCTCTTGCGGCCTCGCCCGCGTCGTTGTTCCAGACCAGCACCGCCAGAATGTCCAGCGCGATGGAGACGGGCCACAGCAGCGTTGCCGTCAACATGCCGATCGCACGGCCGGCTTTGGCGGTTGTGGCGCGGGAGCGGTATTTGGCGACGAGGCCTGCGTAATCATAGGCCCATTCGCTGACCGCTTTTTCGACCAACCCGAAGAGCAGGTAGAACAGCGCCGCGTCGCGCAGCCAACCGGGCAGTCCAAGGGGAAGGGCATCGCGCACGCTCCGGTAACCCTCGACCACAGCCCCGACCCAGCCGTCAGGCGGCAGGCCAAAGCCCGTTAGAACCAGCGAGGCCAGCACGACCAGCGAGGCCAGCCAGCACAAAGAAACAGCAGCACGCATCATGAGACCCGGGCCTAAGCCAGATTTGCCGCGCTGTGAAGGGGGCGAGCCTTGCAACTTCGCGCCCGCTCGCTACGCTTCGACCCAGATTTGATTTGGAGGCTGCGCCATGAAACTGATCACCACCCTTTTCGCCACCCTGCTTGCGACATCCGCCCTTGCCGACGGTCACCTGCCTGATCTTGACGGCAAAGAGGTCGTCGTGGTGACCGAAAACGCCTACCCGCCGCTGCAATTTGTCGAACCCGGCACCGGCGACGCCATCGGCTGGGAATATGACGCCATGGCCGAGATCGCGGAACGCATCAACATCACCGTGGTGTACGAAAATACCAGCTGGGACGCGATGATCCCCGCGGTCAGCGAAGGGCAGTATGACCTTGGCATGACCGGCATCACCATCCGCGACGACCGGAAGGAGAAGGTCGATTTCTCCGACAAATACATGACCTCCGAGATGGTGATGATGGTGCGCGGCGACGAGGACCGGTTTGTCGACGCCAAAAGCTTTGCCTCCGATAGCGACCTCTTGATGGCCGCGCAGCCGGGCACCACGCCGTTCTATGTGGGGGTCTATGACGTGCTGGACGGGGATGAGGCCAACCCGCGCATCGTGAAGTTTGAAACCTTCGGCGCGGGCGTCGCAGCGCTGCGCGCGGGCGACGTCGATCTGGTGCTGACGGACGGAACGTCAGGCAATGGCTATGTCTCCGCCTCGGATGGCGGGCTGAAGATCGTGGGCGAAAAGCTTGGGACGGAGGATTTTGGGTTCATCTTCCCCAAGGGCTCCGACCTGGTGGCGCCGATCAACGCGGCCATTGCGGATATGGAGGCTGACGGCACCATCGAGGCGCTGAACAAGAAATGGTTCCTGGACTATAAGCTGGGTGGCTAGACCAAAGCTGCCCGCGTGATCGGGCCGTCGCATCCCGACAAGGATTTCCCCTATTGGCTCATCCTTCTGGGCGGGCTGATTGCGTGGATGTTCTATCAGGTTTGGACCAATGACCTTTACACGCAGGTCATTGGCACGCTGTCGAAAGGCGTGCGTATCACGGTGATGGTAACGCTGATAGGCTTTGCCATGGCCTCGGCCGCCGGGCTGTTGCTGGCGGTCATGTCGCTGTCGCGCTCGCTGATCCTGCGCCAGATCGCGCGGTTCTATATAGAGGTCGTGCGCGGCATCCCCATCATCGTGCTCTTGCTTTACGTGGCCTTCGTGGTCGCCCCGGCGCTGGTGGCCGCGCTGAACTGGCTGCTGGAACCCTTGGGTGCCGCGCTGTGGCGCACCCGTGATTTCCCGCTGTTGTGGCGCGCGACGCTGGCGCTGGCCATCGGCTACTCCGCCTTCATCGCGGAGGTGTTTCGCGCCGGCATCCAGTCGGTCGATGCGGGCCAGATCGAGGCGGCGGAGGCTTTGGGGCTGAACCGCTGGCAACGGTTCCGCCATATCGTGTTTCCGCAAGCGATCCGCACCATACTGCCCCCTTTGGGCAATGATTTTGTTGCAATGGTGAAAGACAGCTCCCTCGTGTCGGTGTTGGGGGTCTCGGACATTACGCAGCTTGGCAAGATCACAGCGGCCGGAAATTTCCGCTATTTCGAGACCTACAATATCGTGGCGCTGATATACCTGACGCTGACAGTGACGCTGTCGCTTGGCCTGCGCCGGTTGGAACAGCGGATGCGCAACAAGCCGCAGTGAACCCTTGCGGGCGCGGCCCGGCGGTTTAGGTTGAGCGGAAAGGAGAACCGCCCCATGACCAACCCGCTCAGCGCCCCTTGGGACACGCCATTCGGTCTGCCCCCTTTCGCCCAGATTTCCGACGATGACTTTGAGCCCGCTTTCGCCCAGGCCCTGACCAACGCCCGGACGGAATTGCAGGCGATTGCCACCAATCCCGACGCCCCGACATTTGCCAACACAATCGACGCGCTGGCCCTGATGGGCGAGGGGATGGAGAAAGCGTTGTCGCCTTTCTACCTGATGGCCGGTGTGGACGCGAACCCGAAGCGCGAGGCGCTGATGCGCGACTTCTCCCCCAAGCTGGCGGCGTGGGGGTCCGAGGTGATGATGAACCGCGATCTGTTCCAGCGCGTCGAAACCCTGTGGGAAGCGCGCGACAGCCTGGACCTGACAGACGAACAGCAGCGAGTGTTATTTTTGCAGCGGCGCGGCTTTCTGCGGGCCGGCGCACAGCTGGAAGGGGCCGACTATGACCGCCTGAAAGAGATCAAGAACCGCCTTGCCGTCATCGGCACCGCATTTACGCAAAACCTGCTGGCCGATGAGCGGGAGTGGTTCATGGAAATCGGCGCAGATGACCTTGGCGGTCTGCCTGACTTCGTCATCTCCTCCGCCAAGGCGGCGGCTGAGGAGAAGGGGGTGGAGGGCTATGTGATCACCCTGTCCCGCTCACTCATTGTGCCGTTTCTGCAATATTCCGGTCGCCGTGACCTACGCGAAAAGGCCTATGAGGCCTGGACCGCACGCGGGGCCAATGGCGGGGAGACGGACAACCGGGCCATTGCGTTGGAAACACTGCAACTGCGCCGCGAACGCGCGCAGCTTTTGGGCCATGACACATTCGCCGATTTCAAGCTGGTCACCGAGATGGCCAAGACGCCCGAAAATGTCCGTGACCTGTTGATGCAGGTATGGGAACCGGCCAAGGCACAGGCCGAACTGGATGCGGAGCGCCTGGAGGCGATGATGCATGAAGACGGCGTCAACGGCCGGTTGGAGCCATGGGACTGGCGGTATTATTCCGAGAAGCGCCGCGCGGTCGAACATGATCTGGATGAGGCGGCGTTGAAGCCCTATCTGCAGCTGGATAACATGATCGATGCCGCGTTTGACTGCGCGCAGCGGCTGTTTGGGCTGTCTTTCGCGCCGTTGGACGTGCCGCTGCACAACCCTGACGCGCGGGCGTGGGAGGTCACGCGGGACGGCGCGCATATCGCAGTTTTTATCGGTGATTATTTCGCGCGAAGCGGCAAGCGGTCGGGTGCGTGGTGCTCCGCCCTGCGGTCGCAGCAGAAGCTGAAAGGCGATATCCGCCCGCATGTCATCAACGTGTGCAACTTTGCCAAGGGCGACCCGGCGCTGTTGTCCTATGATGATGCGCGCACGCTGTTTCATGAGTTCGGCCATGCGCTGCATCAGATGCTGTCTGATGTGACATATGAAAGCATTTCCGGCACTTCTGTACCGCGCGATTTCGTGGAATTGCCCAGCCAGCTTTACGAGCATTGGCTGGAAGTGCCCGAAGTGCTGCAAAAACACGCGACCCATCACAAGACGGGGGAGGCGATGCCGGACGATATGCTTGAAAAGATGCTGAACGCGGCCACCTATGATCAAGGCTTTGCGACGGTGGAATATGTGGCCTCCGCGCTGGTCGATTTGGAGTATCACAGCGGCCCGGTCCCCGACGATATCATGGCCCGGCAGAGGGAAATCCTGGACGGGCTAGGCATGCCGCATGCGATCAGGATGCGCCACGCGACGCCTCATTTCGCGCATGTTTTCGCGGGGGACGGCTATTCCAGCGCCTATTATTCCTACATGTGGTCCGAGGTGATGGATGCCGACGCGTTCGAGGCCTTCGAGGAAGCAGGCGGCGCGTTCGACCCTGAGATGGCCGCGAGGCTGGAGGAACATATCCTGTCCGCTGGCGGCTCTAAGGAGGCGGATGTGCTTTACACCGCGTTCCGCGGCAAGATGCCGGGGGTGGAGGCTTTGCTGAAGGGCCGGGGGCTCGACAAGGTGGCGTGATCCAATTGTGCGCTGGCGCGCCCACGATATTTTGCGCTCGCCACGCAGGCTGAGGGCCGCGCCTCACCTTCGCCACCTACATCATGGGAATCATTGCAATTTCCGGTTTGGGGTGTTTTGAAACGGTTACAGCCTCGGGGGGACCAGCCATGCTGACCGAAGACCAGATCACTGCGTTGATCGACACCGTGCGCCGCGTCGCCAAGGCCGAGATTGTGCCGCATTTCCGCAATCTCGGCGCGTTGGAGATCGACGCCAAATCCGCGCCGGATGACCTGGTGACCGTCGCTGACCGCGCAGCGGAGCTGGCGATTTCGCAAGCCGTGCATGACATCCTGCCGGAAGCCGCGATCGTGGGGGAGGAGGCGGTCTCTGCCGACAAAACCGTGCTGGCCCGCGTCAAGGAACCGGGGCTATGCGTTGTCATCGACCCGATTGACGGCACCTGGAATTACGCCAATGGGATCGCGACTTTCGGCGTCATTCTGGCGGTGATCGAAAACGGGGTGACGGTGTTTGGCCTGCTTTATGATCCCAGCTATGACGATTGGATCATGGCCACAAAGGGCGCGGGCGCGGTTTATTGCAAATCTGACGGGTCACGTCAGGCATTGACACTTAGCCCGCCGCCCGATGCCTTGTCCGACACGTTTGGTTTTGTCGGGCTTTACCTGTTCAGCAGGGAGCGGCAGGCGAAACTCGCGACCACCTTGCCGGCTTTCCGCCGTACGATGACCCTGCGCTGCTCGTGCCATGAATACCGGATGCTGGCGCAAGGCACGTCGCAATTCTGCCTGAACGGGATGCTGAATGTCTGGGACCACGCGGCAGGCGTTTTGATCTACGAGGAAGCTGGCGGGGTCGCCCGGCTTTTGGACGGGCGGCCCTACAACCCGGCCATGCGTAAAGGCCACCTGCTGACCGCCGCGTCCGAGCGGCTTTGGGAAGAGCTGGCGGAGCTTTTCGCGGGCTAGATCAGTCCCGCTCCTCGCCGGGCATCAGGCCCCAGAAGGTAGCGCGGCGCACCCAGCCTTTGGTCCCATTTACGGTAACGCGGCACCACTCTCCCTCACATTTCCCCAGCCGTGCGATGACGCCTGCTTCGGCATGGGCGCGAATGGGTGAGGCCGGGTCGGCGGTGGCATGAAGGGGGGCCATGTCTTCTTCGATCAGGACGGTGCGGGCGCCTGACAGCAAGGTGTAATGCACCCACCCCCCTGCGCCATCCCGGTCCTCGACCCGGCGCCAATGGCCATGTTCCGCCACGACCTGCAGCGGCATGTTACGGCGCGTGAAGACCCAGTCGATTCGATGGCTCAGCGACGGGCCGCGCCGCACATTCCCCTCCGACGCTTTCAGCGACACGAAACGCGGCATTGGCAGGTTGGTGACCGGGCCACGGTCAGCCAAAGCGTGCGACGCGAAAAGGGCGACGCCAAGCGCCGCGATAGATGTCAGAAACTTCATGGCCTGCCTGTATCCGCTCGAATTGCTTTTGCCGGGGCTTATTGTTGCTTGCCCCTTTGGCTGCGATCTTGTCATCATGGGGCGAAGAAATCCAGCCCGAGGGTCCGCCGCATGCCAAGACAGAAGCTCAGTGTTGTTGTCACGCGACGCTTGCCCGACGCCGTCGAGACCCGGTTAAGCGAGCTGTTTGACGTCAGGCTGCGCGACGACGACACCCCAATGACCAAGGCGGAGCTGGCAGAGGGCATGCGCGTGGCAGATGTCCTGGTGCCAACCATTACCGACAAGATTGACGCGGGCCTTTTGGGGCAGGCGGGCGACCGGCTGAAGCTAATCGCCAATTACGGGGCCGGGGTCGACCATATCGACGTGGCCACGGCCCGGCAGCGCGGCATTCTGGTATCAAACACCCCCGGCGCGGTGACGGAAGACACCGCCGATATGACGTTGGCGCTGATCCTTGCGGTCACGCGCCGCATCCCCGAAGGGCTGTCGATGATGCAGAAGGGCGACTGGGACGGCTGGGCACCCACGGCGCTGATGGGCGGGCGGATTGCCGGGCGGAGGCTCGGCATCTTGGGCATGGGGCGGATCGGGCAGGCGGTTGCGCGACGCGCCAAGGTGTTCGGGATGCAGGTCCATTACCACAACCGCACCCGCGTCCATCAGGGCATTGCCGACGATCTGGAGGCCACCTATTGGGAAAGCCTCGACCAGATGCTGGCGCGCATGGATGTGGTGTCGGTGAATTGCCCACATACCCCCTCGACCTACCACCTGCTTAACGCGCGACGGCTAAAGCTGATGAAGCCCTCTGCGGTGATCGTGAACACCTCGCGCGGCGAGGTGATCGACGAAAACGCCCTGACCCGTATGTTGCGCGCCGGTGAGCTGGCGGGCGCGGGCCTCGACGTGTTCGAGCATGGCAAGGACATCAACCCCCGCCTGCGGGAGCTGAGCAACGTCGTGGCTTTGCCGCATATGGGCTCCGCCACGGAAGAGGGGCGGTTGGAGATGGGCGAAAAGGTGCTGCTCAACATCAAGACATTTGACGACGGGCACCGGCCACCTGACCAAATCGTGCCGGGTATGCTTTAGGTCTATCTCGTCTTTCGCGGGAACCGCGCCTCGTTTCTTCGCGTTGTCTTGATAACTGAAACGCGAACGAAGGAGAGACCAATGAATTGGGACCAAATTCAAGGCAACTGGAAAGAGTGGAAGGGCAAAGCCCAGCAACATTGGGGCGAGCTGACGGAAGATGATCTGGACAAAGCCGCCGGCGACCGCACCGAGCTGGAAGGTCTGATCCAGCAGAAATACGGCAAGACCAAAGAACAAGCGCGCGACGCCGTGGACAGCTGGCTCGCCCATTAGATTTCCGACATTCAGTGCAAAGAGTGACCAGGACCCCCGCCCAACCGGCGGGGGTTTTTCGTGACTAGCGGTCTATGCGGGCCGCCGAAAGCGCAATGGCTTGCTGGTAGACGGTCGCGGCATTCCACTCGTTCAGGACCCGAAAATTCGCGGTACCCTCGTTGTAGGGCTGGCCTGCCTGCCAGCCTTTGGCTTTCAGAAAATTGGCGGTGGAGGCCAGCGCATCAGCAAGGTCATAGAAATCCGCCCGCCCGTCGCCGGTTGCATCGACCCCATAGCGCAGCGCGTTGCCGGGCAGGAATTGGGTATGCCCCAGCTCGCCATGGGCCGCACCGCGCTGACCGGGGGCCAGCGTGCCTTTGTCGACCATGGACAAGGCCGCCAGCGCATGGGGGGTGAAGAACGCGGAGCGGCGGCAATCATAGGCCACGGTCAGAATGGAATCGACGACCGGCGTGTTGCCCATGTTGCGCCCAAATCCAGTTTCCATGCCATGAATGGCCAGCAATATCCCCGCCGGCACCCCGTATTTCGCCTCAAGCGACTGGTAAAAGCCCGGGCTACGCGCTTTGCGTTTCCGGGCCTGACCGGCAAAACTGTCGACAGAGCCAAGGCGGATTTGGATAAACCGGTCGAGGGAGTATTTGACGCCTTTCTGATTGCGATCGGCGGCAATGGTGCTGGTTGAATAACGGGCCTGCGCCAAGGCCTGCTGACCCCGTTTGCCGACGCCCACGGCGGCGGCTTCCTGCGCGAATTGCTGTTTCCAGCGTTCAAACCCGCTGGCGTCATTGCCGCATTGCGCGGCCCAAGCACCGGTTGCGCTTGCCGCAAGAACCGTGGCGGCCTGCAAAACGTTTCTCATCTGACGCATCGGGTCGTTCCCCTGTTTTGTTTATGGCACATCTAAGTGCCGGTTTGGTACAAAATAAGGGAAATGGGGCAACGCTCCTAGCCCTCAATTAGTGGATTTTGATCACATGTTGATTGCCTGGGCCGCGACCACAATTCCTGCGAAAGCGTCGTAAATTTGCCCAATTTGGGACTTATCCTCCCCCGCGAGAGGGGCAAACTATGATGTACCGCATTCTTCCAGGGCTGATGATATCAATCCCGATGATGGCTATCGCTTTTACGGGCATGTTCTATGTCGGCTACCAGAAATACCAACTCGCTGCGGAAACCAGCGACCTTCCGAAGCTAAGCGCGGTTGACTATGCACGCTATGCAGTGGACCGCTTTAGGCAGCAGGGCGCCGCGCAGGCAGCTCAAGAGATGTTCGACCTGAAAGTAGCGATGCCGCAAGGCGCGCCCGGCTGGAATGTCGAGCCCTATCAGGCCGTGCATGGCGCGACGATTATGAACAAAACCTACAATCCAAGCCCGGCCTCCTCCGACACTGAGGCCTCGATCCAGAACCGGTTTCGCGTGATCTCCCCGCAGGAGAAGGATGCCGCCTCCGCTACTTATATTCGCGGGGCGGAGATCGTCTCCCTTCTGATGCAGATCGAAGATGCGCCGGACCCCGGCACGCTTGAGGGCCAAGTCGCCGAAAACCTGTCCGCGGTGGCCGACACGTCGGATGAAAGCCAGACATTCGCCGTCATCGATGGTGTGGAGATCAGGCAGTTGCCACAGGTGTCCCGCCATTACATCAAGTCAGAAGACACGCCGGTCAACTACCGCCGCTTCACGGCGGGGGTCGGACAGCAGATCACCATTTTCGCTGTCACAAATGCGAGCGACCCGGCTGTGCAGGAAGTCTTGTCCGGCATCGATATGACGGCCCTGAAGACTTTTGCTAAGACCATTGACCCTCTGGCACCCAAAGCCCCGGAACTGACCTCAGAGCAAAAGAAGCAGCGTTTGAATGACGTCGACCCGGAAACTGCGCAAACCGCGTTGGAGCAGCCAGGTTTCGGCGCGCGCTTAAAAGACTTCTTTATGCCCAGCACCAGCGCATTGACGTCGGCCGAACCTGAGGTGGAGGATACGCAACAACCCCGCCGGATGACCTGCGAAATCCGAAACGGCGCGAAGCACTGCTTTTTCGAGGCGGTCGAAGACACTGAATGACCCCCGCCCTGCCCACCGGCGGGGCTAGGTCGCAAATGTCACAGGAATGTCGGGCCTTTCCTCGCAAAGCGCTGCGTTTCACGCGATGAAAGCGCACAGCCATTTGAAGGACGGTGCGCATGAAAACTCACGTAAAGGCATTAGTGGTCGGCGGCGGCGCTGTTGGCACCTCTATCGCGTATCACCTGGCGAAGGCCGGCTGGGACACGATGCTGTTGGAGCGCGACGAGCTGACCTCCGGCTCCACATGGCACGCGGCGGGCCTTCTGCCCTATTTTAACATGAGCTTCGCGACGACGCATATTCATGACTACTCCATCAAATTCTACAAAGCGCTTGAGGCGGAAACTGGGCTGAACGCGGGGTTCTCGATCTGCGGCAACCTGCGCATGGCGCAAACCAAGGCGCGGATGGACGAATACGCCCTTTACGGTGCCACCGCCGAAACCGTTGGCGTGCCCTATGAGTGGATGACGCCTGCTCAGATCAAGGACCGCTGGCCGCTGATCCGAACCGAGGACCTGGAAGGCGCGATCTACCACCCCACAGATGGTTACATCAATCCCGCTGACGTCACCATGGCGATGGCCAAAGGCGCGCGGCAGCACGGCGCCACGATTGAGCGCAAGTGGCAGGTCGATGGGTATGAATGGACCGGCTCTGAATGGCGGGTCACCGTCACCAAGATGGTGGAGAAGGGCGGCAATCTGGTCCCCTCCGACGAGCAAACGGTGATCACGGCGGAACATGTCGTCACCGCCACTGGCAACCACGCGCAACGCACCGCGGAGCTGCTGAAGATCAAGATTCCCGCCATCCCGGTTGAGCATCAGTTCATCGTGATGGAGCAGGACCCGGCGCTGGTTGAATGGCGCAAGGACAACCCCGAACATCCCGTCATTCGTGACGCCGACGCGCAAAGTTATGTGCGCGAGGAGCGCGGCGGCTGGATTCTGGGTGTCTACGAGAAGAACGCGCCAGCGCGGTTTGAATACGGCGTGCCTGACAGCTTCCGCGCTGACCTGTTCCAGCTCGACCTGGAGCGGATTGAGGCGCAATATATGGCGATGATCCACCGCATCCCCTCTTGCGAGACCTGCGGGCTGAAGGATGATTTCAACGGGCCGATCTGCTATACTCCCGATGGCAATCCGCTGGTTGGTCCTGCGCCGGGGCTGCGCAATATGTGGCTGGCTGAAGGCTTCTCCTTCGGGATTACGGCGGCCGGCGGCACAGGGCATTATCTGGCGCAGATGATGGTTGAGGGCGAGGCAGAGATCGACATGGCCTCGCTTGACCCGAAACGCTACGGGAGCTGGATGACGACGGAATTCGCGGCTCGCAAGAACGAGGAATGCTACGACCACGTCTATATCTTACACCACCCGGATGAAGAACGCCCGGCGGCGCGGCCTCTGCGCACATCGCCCGCCTATGATCGGCAAGCCGCGCGCGGAGCGCAATTTGGCTGGGTGAACGGCTGGGAGCGCCCGAATTACTATGCACCCGAGGGGTTCAGCGACCATGACAGCCGCTCTTTCCGGCGGGGTGCGTGGTGGCAATATGCGGTTGAAGAAGCCAAGGCGATCCGGCAAGGCGTCGGCCTGATCGACGCCACGGCCTTTACCAAACATCTGGTCAAGGGGCCCGGCGCGGCGGCGTTCCTTGATTGGTTTACCACCAACAAGCTGCCCCGCGTGGGCCGCATCAACCTGACCTATGCGTTGACGGACGCAGGCACGACGCGCACGGAATACACGATTGTGCGGCTGGGGGAGGAAGAGTTTTACCTCGTCTCCGCTGGGGCCTGGACGGCCTATGACGCGGACTACCTGAAGAAATCCATCGTGGATAAAGAGGCAGAATTTGGCCGGATCGAATGTCAGGATGTGACCACCCAATGGGGCGTTTTTGCCATTGCCGGGCCAAAATCGCGTGAGGTGCTAGGCGCTGTCATCAAGGACGCGGACCCCGCAACCGCGCTGAGCAATAAGCGCTTCCCATGGCTCTCGGCCAAGCAGGTCGAGCTGGGCATGTGCCCCGTCAACGCCATCCGCGTGGCCTATACCGGCGAGCTGGGATGGGAACTGCACCACCCGATTGAGATGCAGAACTACCTGTTTGACCTGCTGGAAAAAGCCGGTGCGCCGCATGGGATGAAGCTTGTCGGCGCACGGGCGCAGAACTGGCTGCGGCAGGAGAAAAGCTACCGCGCCTTTGGCACCGAGCTGGGCCGCGACGCGACACCTATGGAGGCCGATCTGCCGCGTTTTGTGGACCTGGAAAAGGATTTCCGCGGCAAAGCGGCGATGCAGGCCCTGGGTATCCGGTCAAGATGCGTCACCCTGCTGATTGACGGGCCTGAAGATGCCGACCCCTGGGGCCGTGAGGCTTTGTATGACGGCGACCGGAAAGTGGGCCGCCTGACCTCCGGTGGCTATTCGGTGGCTTTCGGCAAGAGTATCGGTATGGGCTATGTTGAGCCGGAGTTGTCGACCGTGGGCACAAAGCTGAAATTGCGGATGCAGCGCAAGCTTTGGGATGCGGAGATTGTCGAGGACAGCCCCTATGACCCGAAAAACGCCACCATCCGCGTCGACGGGTAACATCGGTTTGACCTGATTGTGCGGCTGCGCCGCGCGCGATGTTTTGCGTTCTTGGAGAGCTTTGCTCTCCGCCACGCGGACATCCTCTCAGAGTATTTCTGAAGCAGTGATGGGATTAGCTGTTTGGGCGTTTTCTCAGCTTGCGGCGCTTGACTTCATACCAGCGGCGCAGCCGGATCATTGTCGTTGCGAGCGGGCCACGTAGTTGAGGTAGATCGATGGCCAGCAACATCAAACCGACGGGCAGCATCCACAGACCCAGAAAAGGCAGGATCGACAATATGCCGCCTGCAATCAAAAGCAGGGCTATAGGCAGGCGCAGCACCCACCAACCGCGCGTCTGGATCAGTGCCAACGGGCGGCGAAGCGCAGGGATTTGACGCGAAAACATCGCGAATTGACGTTGGAGCCGCGCGGCGTTGCGGTCCCTGACAGGCGCGGGGTTATCTGACGGACTAGTTAACATGACGCGTTAGATAAGAACCAATAGCGCGCAGATCAATGGGTCAGAAGAACCGGGCCGGGGAAAGCTGCATCCGGGTTTCGGGGGAAAGCTCCGACGGTCTGCTGGCGACTAGGTCGGCAACCAGCTGGCTTGCAGCAGGGGCTGTTTGAAACCCGTACCCCCCTTGTGCCGCGCACCAGATGAATTCAGCGTCCTGCGGGGCAGGGCCCAGCACCAACTGCCGGTCAGGGGAAAAACTGCGCAAGCCGGCCCAATTGGCGAGCATCCGGGTGACCTCGGCCGTGATATGCGGCTGGTAGCGCGCGATGCCTTGGGCGAGCACCGAGTCATCGGCCCAGGCGTCCTGCGGTGGCACGGGGTCTTCGTCGGCCGGAGAAATCAGTAGCGCGCCTGCGTCGGGTTTGGCGTACCAGGTCTCGCCCGGACCAAATAGCATGGGCCATTTGGAGACATCGTGCGCCTCGGGCGCGGCAACCCGTGCGATGGAGCGACGCATGGGTTGTAGCCCGATGCCGGGCATCCCCGCCATCTGCGCGATCTGGTCGGACCAGGCGCCGGCAGCGTTGACCAATATGCGGGCCTCGAAAACCTCGCCTGCAGTCACCTGCCAGCCTTGACCCGTGCGGTTGATCGCGCTTGCGGGGGATTTGGTAAGGACCTTGCCACCGGATGCTGTGATCATGCGGGTGAAGCGCGTCAGCGCCGCGTCGGTATCGACATCATATGCCTCGGCGTGAAACGCCACCTCGGTGATGTGGTTGGCGTCGAGAAGCGGCACCATCGCTTGCGCTTCCGCCATGGTGAGCCGGTGCATGTTCATGGCCGCCAAGTCCTGCGCGAAAGCCTCGCCCGTTGTGGCGCTGCCGAGCAGCATCAGTCCGCGCGGGGTGTCGATGGAGCGGTTCTCGAACAGGTGCCAGTCGCGCGAGGCCTTGTTCAGCGCTATAGTCGAGGGCGCGCCGTAGGTTTCCTCGAACAGGGCGGCGGATCGGCCGGAGGCGTGGTAGCCGCAATGCGGCTCGGCCTCCAACACGGTGACATGTCCAAGTTCCGACAGGCGCGCGCCCGCAGACAGACCCGCGATGCCGCCGCCGATCACCAGGAAGTCGATCATGCCTCTTCAAGCCGATCTGTTGCAGGCGGCGGCGCGGGGGTAAGCGCCGTAAGGCGGTCATAAAGGGCCTTGGACATATCGAAATCCAGCGCGGCGAGGGAAGGGGCCAGCTGCTCAACCGACCGGGCGGAGATGATCGGCGCGGCGACGTTTGGGTTCATAGCGACCCAGGCCACGGCGAGGGTGGCGGCCTGCGTGTCATGTTCTGCTGCGATGCCGGGCAGGGCGGCGGCGGCCTCGTGCATCCAGGTGACGTCGTAGCGCTTCGTGTACATGTCGACGTCCTTCAGCCGGCCTCCCGCGCCTTGCGCATATTTGCCGGTCAGGAGCCCGCCACCAAGCGGCGAGTAAGGGACAACGGCCACATGCTGGTCGCGGCAGGCGGGCAGAATTTCAACCTCGGCCTGCCGTTTGACCAGATTATACATTGGCTGAAGCGCATCAATTTTCAGATCGAATTGCGCGGCGACATGGCAGGCTTTCACGACCTGCCAGGCGGCAAAATTCGAGATGCCGACATAGCGGATCCTGCCTTGCTGCTTCAGCGTCGCCAGCGCCTCGAAACTTGCCTCCAGCGGAGTGTCGGGATCAAAGCGGTGCAGATACATCAGATCGACGCTGTCCATGCCCAGCCTGCTAAGGCTCGTCTCGGTGCTTTTGAAAATCGCGTCACGGGTCTGTGGCGCCTCGAAGGAGATTTTGGTGGCGATCAGCACATCGTCCAACTCATCCGCGCAGGCCTGCCCCAGATATGTTTCGGATTTGCCATCCGTGTAGGCCCAGGCCGTGTCAAAGAAGTTTATCCCGGCGTCGCGGCACGCAGCGTAAAGCGCCTGGGAGGTGGCCTGATCGGCGTTGGAGCCAAATTGCATCGTGCCAAAGCAGAAGGGCGAGGCGGGGGTGCCGGAGCGGGTGAAAAGCTGTGTCATGCGGGCAATGGTGGCAGAGCGGCTATGGAAGGAAAAGGGGGAACCAGTGCAATCGACGCGTTTCGCGTGTTGTGGCCGCCCCGCACCCACGTCGATGTGAAGGCCCGGATGGCTCGACAAGGGGCGGGGATGTCGGTAGCCGGTAGGGGCCAATTTGACCCAGACCCGGACCCGCCTGCGCATGACCTCATTCCTGACCGCCGCCAGATTTTTGTTGCTTGGGGCCGCATTGGCCCTGTCCGCCTGCGCCGCGCCAGTCAGCCAGGCCCCCGTCGCCCCCTTGCTGGCGCTGCCCCCGGCAAGCGCGCCCACGCCCGAGATGCAGGTGGAGATTGCCAAGCTGACAGCCGGCATTCTGGAGATGGGGCAGGGCATCGACCCGGAGGAGGCCGCCCGCGCCGCCCGCATCGCCTATACCCACACGGCGGTGCTGAAAGAGGCCTACCAGATCACGGACGGGCCGATCATTCACAACATCAAGGTCAATAACGGCACCAAACCGCGGGGCCTGTGCTGGCACTGGGCGGAGGATCTTGAGAACCGTTTGGCGGAGGAGGATTTTCAGACCCTCGACCTGCACCGCGCGATTGCCAATTATGACAACTGGCGGCTGGAACATTCGACGGTCATCGTCAGCGCCAAGGGTGATGCGATGGACAAAGGCATGGTGCTGGACCCCTGGCGCTTTGGTGGCCGACTGTTCTGGTCCGCGGTGACCGAAGACCGCCGCTACGCCTGGGCCCCGCGCCAGTTTGTTTTCGATTGGAAGCGCGAACGCGGTCTGTTGACAGTGCGCTACGTGCAAGCGGCCGGCGGCTGAATCCACATCCTCGCAAGAGGATTTGTGGGCGCACAGCCTTAGGCCATTACGCGCCGGGCACCGGCTTTCTTGCGCAGGTAGAGCCCCGCCAGAGCGCCCAGCATCAGCGATAGCGAACCGGGAAGGGGCATCGCGGCAACCGTAGCTGTTATATCTGTGGCGCTACGCACATTGGTCAGCTCGAAAAACAGGAACTCCAACCAGACATCGCCCGGGCCGCCTACATTATCGTGGAGAAACAAGAACTCCAGCGTGCCGCTCTCCCCGTCAATATCCCAGCTGGCATAGCTGCCCATCCCCATCGGCGGGGAGCAGGAACCGACCGTCGGGTCTAGCCGGTCAGAGATGCTGGCCGGGCCGATCCCGCTGACCGAAGCGCTGCAGCCATGCGTGTTGCTGTCATAAGCCTCGTCGGAGAAGTCCCAGAAGATTTCGCCGGATTTGATGCCGTCGAAGCTGGAAGGGTAGAATGCGTCTAGTACAAATTCAGAATTCTCGTCGACCGTGCCGATTTCGTAGTGTGTCAGCTCAGCGTCGAATGAGTAGGTGGATGCTTGGGCAGCGCCAACAAGCGAGCACGAGACCAGCATCGCAAAGAGCGTGAAATACCTTTTCATGAACTGTAATCCTCAAAATAGTTAATAACCTATTAACACAGAATTGAGTATAATTGATGGATTTGCAACTCACGTTTTGGGCTAAGGCCCGGGCCTTCGCAGAACATCAGCGCCGCCTGACATCGCTTGCAGTCCCGTTAAACGACAAGGCCCGCAGATCGCTGCGGGCCTTGCTCGTTGTCTAGGTCAAAAGCCTCAGTTCGGGATTTCGCCCGTGATGCCTTCGACATAGAAGCTCATGCCCGCCAGCGTGCCGTCATCGGCAACCTCGCCCTCGGCCAGCCAAGGCGTGCCGTCCTGCTTGTTGATCGGGCCGGTGAACGGGTGGTAGGTGCCGTCGGTGATGGCAGCAATCATGGCCTCGGCCTCGGCTTTCACCTCGGCGGGGACGACCTCCGTAATCTCACCGATGACCACCTCGCCCTCAGGCATGCCGCCCCAGCTTGCGCCCTGCTCCCACGTGCCGGCGATCACCTGACCGACGCGCTTGATGTAGTAGGGCGACCAATCGTCAATGATGGAGGCGATGCGCGGGGCAGGCGCAAAGGACGCCATGTCGGAGGCCTGCCCGAAGGTGAACACCCGCCCGCCTTCGTTATTGGCCTCAAGTGCTGCCGCTTGCGGGGCCGTCGAATCCGTGTGCTGCATGATCACGTCAACGCCCTGGCCGATCATGGCGCGCGCGGCGTCTGCCTCCTTAGCGGGGTCAAACCAAGTGTAGACCCAGGTGACCACCATCTCGACATCGGGGTTCACCTTCGCGGCATGCAGATAGGCAGCGTTTATGCCCTGAATGACCTCCGGGATCGGGAAGGAGGCGATGTAGCCGATCTTGTTCGTCTCGGTCATATGCCCGGCAATTGTGCCGATCACTGCGCGCCCCTCGTAGAACCGGGCGTCATAGGTGGCAACATTCGGGTGCTCGCGCTTGAAGCCCGTGGCGTGTTCGAACTTCACATCCGGGAACTTGGCAGCAACCGAATTGGTCTGATCCATGTAGCCGAAGGAGGTGGTGAAGATGATGTCCGCGCCTTGCAGTGCCATCTGAGTGATCGCGCGTTCGGCATCCGCGCCCTCAGGCACGCTTTCCTGGAAGATCGTTTCGACCTTGTCGCCATACTCTGCTTCCACGGCAAGACGGCCCTGGTCGTGCTGGTAGGTCCAGCCGCCGTCACCAATTGGGCCCACATAGATGAAGCCGACCTTGGTTTTCTCATGCCCGTCGGCAAAGCCGCCGCCGGTGGCAAGGGCAAGGGCGGCCGCGCCTGCGGCAAGTAGTGATCTGCGTTTCATATTTTGTTCTCCCCAGTTGGTCTGTTCATTGTCGTTAGCAGCGATGCCTCAGGATGAGGCGTGGAATTGGCGCCCGAGGCAGGCAGGCGCGTTCAGCGCGGCCTTGGCCTTGCCCGAGGACATGATGACAAGTACCGCGATGGTTATCAGATAGGGCGACATGGACAAGTACTCCACCGGTATATTGGCGCCCGCGGCCTGCAGGTTCAGCTGCAACACGGTCACGCCGCCAAAAAGATAGGCACCCAGCAAAACCCGGAACGGCCGCCATGCGCCGAAGACCACAATGGCCAGCGCAATCCAGCCCGCCCCTGCGGTCATTCCTTCGGTCCATTGCGGCACCCGCGCAAGGCTCAGATATGCCCCGCCCAGGCCCGCGCAGGCCCCGCCGAACATGATCGCCATCAGCCGCACCCGCACCACCTTGTAGCCGAGCGCATGGGCGGCGTCGTGGTTCTCCCCCACGGCGCGCAGGATCAGCCCGGCGCGACTGAATTTCAGCACCGCCCAGGTGGCCACAACCAGCAGCAGCGCAAAATAGACCACGAGGTCCTGATTGAAAAGGATCGGTCCCAACACCGGTATCTCCGACAGAACGGGGATATCGACCTTGCTGGTCGTTGGCGGCCGGATGCCGATATAACCCTGCCCCATAAGCGCGCTCAGGCCGAGGCCGAACAGCGTCAGCCCCAGCCCCGTGGCCACCTGATTGGACAGGAAATACTGGGTCAGGACGCCAAAGAGCAGTGATAGCACCGCGCCACCCACCGCCGCCGCGATGAAGCCCAGCAGGGGGGAGCCACTTTCGACCGCGATGGCAAACCCGCAAATCGCACCGGTGATCATCATGCCCTCGACGCCAAGGTTAAGCACGCCTGCCTTCTCGACAATCAGCTCGCCAATCGCCGCCAGAATGATTGGCGTCGCCGCGACCATGAGCGCGGCGATCAGCAGGGTGGGGGAGATTGCTGAAAGATCCATCTACACCGCCTCCCGCTTGCCGAGCCGTACCCGGTAATTCGTCAGCACATCGACCGCCAGCAGGAAAAACAGCAACATCCCCTGGAAGGCCTGAATGGCCGCGGCGGGCAGGCCAAGCGCCGATTGCGCGGCCTCGCCGCCGATATAGGTCAACGCCAGCAACAGCCCTGCAAGCAGAATGCCGACCGGGTGCAACCGGCCCAGAAAGGCCACGATGATCGCGGTGAACCCGTAGCCCACGTTGAAATCAATGCTGATCTGCCCCGCCGGCCCAGAGACCTCGAAAAGCCCGGCAAGCCCCGCCAATGCGCCCGACAGGCCAAGGCAGAACAGGACAAGGCGCGCGGGGTTCACGCCGCCAAACCGCGCCGCGCGCGGGGCCTGGCCTGCCAGCTTGATCTGGAAGCCCATCTGGTGGCGGGCGAAAAGGACGTAGGTGAAGATCACCGCAATAAAGGCCGCGACAACACCCCAATGCATGCCGGTGCCTGCGATGATCTCCTCGTTGAAGCCTGCCGGGTAGCTGCGGAAATTGCGCGAGCCGGGGAAGCCCGCCCCATCCGGGTTGCGCAGCGTGCCAAGCGCCATGGAGGCCAGCAGGAATTCGGCGACATAGACCAGCAGCAGCGAGACGAGGATTTCATTGGTGTTGAACTTCACCCGTAAGATGCCGGGGATCATTGCCCAAAGGAAACCGCCCAAAGCGCCGAAGACCACCATCAGCGGGAAGACGATGAAACTTTCCAGCGGATAGAAAGCCAGCCCGACGGCCGCACCGCAGATCGCGCCCACGATATACTGCCCTTCCGCGCCGATATTCCAGATACCCGCGCGAAACCCGATCGACAGGCCGATGGCGATCAGGATCAGTGGCCCGGCCTTGATCAGCAACTGACCACGATAATAAAAGGCGAACTCCCCGAAAAGCGGGTCCCAGAAGATCGTGCGGATCGCTTCTACCGGGTTCTTGCCGAGCGCGGCAAACATCAACCCGCCTGCGATCATCGTCAGCAACACTGCCAGCATCGGGGTGGCGAAGGACCAGGCCCGCGACGGCTCCGGGCGTTTTTCCAAAGCGATCACGCGGCGGCCCTCATCACTGCTTCAAAAATACTCAGACCCGCGATCTCACCCATGCGCCGCCTCCAGATCATGGGCGCCGCCCATCATCAGCCCGATCTGATCCACCGTCAGCCCCGCCGCGGGCACCGGCGCGGTCAGCCTTCCCGCGTTCAGCGCGGCAAACCGGTCAGAGATTTCCATCAGCTCGTCCAAATCCTGGCTGATCACGATAATCGCGGCCCCGTTGGCGGCCAGGTCAAGCAGCGCCTGCCGGATCGCGGCAGCGGCGGAGGCATCGACCCCCCAGGTGGGTTGGTTGACGACCAGCGCCGCCGGATCCTGCATGATCTCCCGCCCGATGACGAATTTCTGCAGATTGCCGCCCGACAACGCGCGGGCGGCGGTATGCGCGCCTGGGGTGCGGACGTCAAACCGGGTGATCACCTCGTTTGTGAAATCCTTCGCCGCGCGCCAATTTAAAAAACCTTTGCGCGATAACCCTTTGCGCACGGTCCCGGTCAGCACGGCGTTTTCCGTCAGGCTCATATCGGGCGCTGCCGCGTGGCCCAACCGTTCCTCGGGGGCGGCCAGAACGCCCAATGCCCGCCGCGCATTTGGCCCAAGCGGGCCGATATCGTGGCCCTCAAAGAATATCTGTCCCGCCTGCGCGGGTAGCTCGCCGGACAGGGCGCCGGTCAGCTCGTCCTGCCCGTTGCCCGCCACACCGCCAATGCCCAGCACCTCGCCCTTCTCGACCGAGAAGGTGACGTCTTTCAGCGCCGTGCCAAAGGCAGATGGGGCGGCCAGCGACAGTCCGCGCAGCTCCAACGCCACCTCTGCCGTGGCGTGGGGTTTGCGCTCCGGCACATGCAGGACCTCGCCCACCATCATCTCTGCCATGGCGCGGGCGGTTTCCTCGCGCGGGTTGCAGGTGCCGACATTCTTGCCCAGCCGCAGGATCGTCGCGGCGTCGCACAGTCTGCGAATTTCCTCCAGCTTGTGGGAGATATAGAGGATCGAGGTCCCCTCGCTCCGCAGCTTTTCCAGCGTTTTAAACAGGATCGCGACCTCTTGCGGCGTCAGCACGGAGGTCGGCTCGTCCATGATCAGCAGCTTGGGGTTTTGCAGCAGGCAGCGGATGATTTCGACCCGCTGACGCTCCCCGGCGGACAGGTCGCCCACCAGCCGCGACGGGTCAAGCGGCAGCCCGTAGGCCTGCGAAACCTCGCGAATCCGCGCGGCCAGATCGCGCATCTTGGGCGGGTTTTCCATGCCGAGCGCGATGTTTTCGGCCACATCCAGCGCCTCAAAAAGGGAGAAGTGCTGAAACACCATCGCCACGCCCGCAGCCCGTGCGGCGCGCGGCTCGGCCGGCGTGAAACCCTCCCCCAGCAGCCGCATCGTGCCGGCATCGGGCTTGACCAGCCCATAGATCATCTTGACCAGCGTGGATTTGCCCGCGCCATTCTCCCCCAGAAGCGCGTGTACTTCGCCGTGCTGAATGGTCATGGAGACATCGTCATTGGCCACAACGCCCGGATAGGCCTTGGTCAGCCCCGTCAGCTCCAACAGCGCGCTCATGCCCTGGCCCGTCCCCCTTCGGTGCGCGCCTCCCCACGGGCCCGCAGGGATGTCAGTAGCGCGGCGCCCACGCCCAAGGCAATAGCCTGCGGGTGTTTGCCCAGTCCCGGATCGCCAATCGGGCAGGTGATCCGCGCGATGGCGTCAGGGGCGTGACCCAGGGCGGCCAGCCTGCTGCGAAACCGCGCCCATTTGGTTTGCGACCCGATCAGCCCAGTTGAGGCGAAGCCATGGCCCAGTAGCCGGTGGCACAGCTCCAGATCCAGCGCGTGCGAATAGGTCAGCACCAGATGATGCGCGTCATGTGGTGCGAGGTGGACGGCATCCGCCGGGTTAGCGGCGGGCAGGCAGGTCACCCCCTCGGGCGGGGCGTGTGGAAACCGCTCAGGCCCGGTATCCACCCATGTGATTGCCAGTTCCGGCAGCGGCACGAGCACATCCACCAAGGCGCGGCCCACATGCCCGGCCCCGTAAATCCACAAGGGGGTTTGGGCCCGTGCCAGGGGTTCAGCCAGCCACCCGGCCTCGAATGTCAGAGGCGCGCTCGCCGACCCGTTGCGCATTAAGGACCGTGCGCGTTTCATGGGCAATGGCTCCGCCTCCGTGCCGCCGCAGCGCCTGACATAGAGCCCCGCGGCCGGATCAATGGTCTCAAGAACCTGGCCATCAAACACCTCGCTGACCAGCACGACCGACCCGCCGCAGCATTGCCCTAAGGCGGGTCCCAAAGGCAGCCGGTCTATCTGCGTGCCGCCTTCGGCCAAGCGCCCGCGCATCCGGGTCACGGCCTCAAATTCCAAAGCGCCGCCGCCGATCGTGCCACCTTGCCCGGTTTCCCAGACCAGCATGGCGGTCCCCGTTTCCCGCGGGGCGGAGCCCGCGTGATCCGCAATGACAATCCGGCCAACACGGCCATGGCGTGCAACCGCAGCGCGCAAGGCGTCGAAATTGAAACTCATCGCTGCACCCGCGTCACAGCTGCCAAAACCCGCTCCGCCGTGGCAGGCGCGTCCAGCGCGGGGTAGGGCGCGCCGCAACTGGCCACCGCATCCGACAGGGCCATCAAGGCGGAGATCCCCAGCATCAAGGGCGGCTCCCCCACGGCTTTGGAGCGGTAAATCGTCTCCGCCGCATTCGCCCCCTCCCAGAGGGCGACGTTGAACACTTCGGGCCGGTCGGAGGCGCAGGGTATCTTGTAGGTGGCAGGCGAATGGGTCTTCAGCGTGCCCTTGTCGTCCCAGACCAGCTCCTCCATCGTCAGCCAGCCCGCGCCTTGCACATACCCCCCCTCGACCTGGCCGATGTCCAGAGCCGGGTTCAACGACGCCCCGCAATCATGCAGGATGTCCGCGCGCAGGATGCGATTTTCGCCGGTCAGCGTGTCGATCACCACCTCGGTCACGGCCGCGCCATAGGCGAAGTAGAAAAACGGGCGACCCTGCCCCTTGATGCGGTCCCATGCGACGTCGGGCGTGGCATAATAGCCCGTGGCTGACAGTGAGACGCGGTTTTCATAGGCGCTTTTCACAGCCTCTTCGAAGGTGATCTCTCGTCCGCTTTGCCGCACCTTGCCGCCCTCAAATACGGCGTCACCGCCCAGATGCTCGGAGATGCGCGTGCAGATCGTTTCGCAGGCCGCCTTGACTGCCATCCCGTTCAGATCCGACCCGGAGGAGGCCGCCGTGGCAGATGTGTTGGGCACCTTGCCCGTGTCCGTCGCAGTGATCTGCACCTGCTCCAACGGTACACCGAAGACCGAAGCGGCGACCTGCGCGACCTTGGTAAACAGCCCTTGCCCCATCTCAGTGCCGCCGTGATTCAGATGGATGGAGCCGTCCTGATAGACATGCACCAGCGCCCCCGCCTGATTGAGATGGGTCAGGGTAAACGAAATCCCGAATTTCACCGGCGTCAGGGCCAGCCCGCGTTTCAGCACCGGGTTCGCGGCATTCCATTCCGCCACTTTCTTGCGCCGCTTTGCATAGTCAGCGCTGACCTCCAGCGCGCCTACCAACTCATCGAGAATGCTGTCTGTAACCTCCATGCCGTAGGGCGTTGTCTGGGTCGTTTTGTCAGTGGTAGTCCCGCCAGAGGCATAGAAATTGCGCCGCCGCACCGTCAACGGGTCCAGCCCCAGATGATGCGCGATATGGTCCATCACCCGCTCGATCCCGACAATCCCTTGGGGGCCGCCGAAGCCGCGGAAAGCCGTGTTGCTTTGCGTGTTGGTCTTAAGCCGATGCGACGTGATCCGGGCGGCGGGCAGCTGATAGGCGTTGTCGGCATGCAGCATCGCCCGGTCGGCCACGGGCAGGGACAGGTCCTGCGCCCAGCCGCATCGCGCATATTGGGCGAAATCAACGCCGGTCAGCCTGCCGTCCGCATCAAAGCCCACATCGTAGTCAATGCGAAACTCGTGCCGCTTGCCGGTGATGATCATATCGTCGTCACGGTCATAGCGCATCTTGGCAGGTCGGTCCGTGCGTGCGGCGACGATCGCGCAGGCCACGCAAAGCGCATTGCCCTGGCTTTCCTTGCCGCCAAAGCCGCCCCCCATGCGCCGCACCTCGACCCGAATGGCGTTCATCGGTTTGCCAATGGCGTCAGCCACCTTGTGCTGTATTTCCGTCGGGTGTTGGGAGGAGGCGTGAATCACCATCTCCCCCCCGTCCTGCGGCAGGGCGAGGGCTGCGTGGCCTTCAAGGTAGAAATGTTCCTGCCCGCCGATCTCGATACTGCCTTGCAGTCGCTCCGGCGCGGCCGACAGCGCCGCTGCGACGTCGCCCTTCTGGTAAATGCGCGGGCCTTCCTCGAACCGGCTGTCAGCGGCAAGCGCCTCGTCAATCGTCAGGATCGGGGTTTCTTCCTGGTAGCTGGTCTTGGCCAGTCGTGCGGCCTTGCGGGCAGCAAGGTGGCTGGTGGCGACGACCAAAAAGACGGGCTGCCCAAGGTAGTGGATGTCGCCCGTGGCCAGAAGCGGCTCGTCATGGGCGGAGGGGGAGACGTCATTGTCAAACGGAAGGTCCTCCGCCACCAGCACATCGACGACGCCCGGTGCCGCGCGGACCGCGTCCAGCGTCATTGCGGTGATCTTGCCACGCGCGACCTCGGACAGGCCGAAGGCCAGATGCAGCGTATTTGCAAGCGTCGGGATGTCATCAGTGTAGCGGGCCGCACCTGTCACATGCAGCGGCCCGCTGTCATGTTTGGCCGAGGTATGAACGCTCATGGGCGCACCTCCAACACGTCGCCCGCGACGCCGTGATCCTCGTAAAAATAGCGCTGCAGCAGTGCCTTGGCGGTTTGCATCCGGTAGCCGGCAGAGGCGCGCATATCGGAAAGCGGCGTATAATCCTGCTCGAATGCGGCTTGCGCGGCGGTCACCGTCGCTTGCGTCCAGGGCCGGGTTTTCAACGCCGCTTCGACGTAGGTCGCCCGTTTCGGGGTGCCCGCCATGCCGCCAAAAGCGATGCGGGCGTCAGCCACGACACCGCCTTCGACCGTGACGTTGAAGCAGCCGCACAGGGCTGAGATATCCTGGTCAAACCGTTTCGATATCTTGTAGCAGCGCAAGCGATCGGGTTGCCTTGGGACGCTGATGGCTTCCACAAATTCGCCGGGCGCGCGGTCTTGCTTGCCGTAGTCGAGGAAGAAATCCTCCAGCGCCGTCTCACGCTGCGCCGCGCCCTTGCGCAGATGCAGCACCGCACCAAGCGCGATCAGCGCGGGCGGACTGTCCCCAATGGGGGAGCCGTTTGCGATGTTGCCGCCAATTGTCGCCGCGTTGCGTACCTGCACCGACCCGTAGCGGCGCAGCATTTCGGCAAAGGAAGGGTGCAGCGGGCGGATCGCCTCCAGCACTTGGGCTACAGTGCAGGCGGCACCAATTTTGATATGCGTCTCGCCCAGCTCAATCTGTTGCAGGTCGGCGCAGCGGTTCAGGAAGGCGACGTCCTTCAAATCCCGCAGCTGCTTGGTCACCCATAGCCCCACATCCGTGGCACCCCCAATCAGCGTCGCGTCAGGGTGGTCGGCGTACCATGTGGCCAGCGCGTCGGCGGTTTCAGGCATGGCAAAGGGCGGCGCGTCCACCTTGGGCAAGGTCTCGGCCATATGCGCGGGAACACCTTCGCTTGCCGCCGCTTCGGCGGCGCGGATGATCGGGGCGTAACCGGTACAGCGGCAAAGGTTGCCTGCCAGCTGGTCGGCGTGGTCGGTCGCGCCGTTGGTATGGGCCGCGGCCATCGAGGCGATGAACCCCGGCGTGCAAAACCCGCATTGGGAGCCGTGATGGGCCACCATCGCCGCCTGCACGGGGTGCAGCGTGCCGTCCGCACCGCTGATCCCTTCGACCGTGCGCACGGCGCGGCCATGCAACTGCGGCATGAAAAGGATGCAGGCATTCATCGCTCGGGCGACCCCGTCCGGCCCGGTCACGATGACCGAGCAGGCCCCGCAATCGCCTTCGTTGCACCCTTCCTTGGTGCCGGTACTTCCCTGCCGTTCGCGCAGGAAGTCCAGCAGCGTTTCCGTCGCGCCGACATCGGCGCGCATGGTTTCCCCGTTCAGAGAAAACGTTATCATATGAAAAAGCCCGGCCGCGTTACCCGTCATTTGGTCTTTGGCGGAAGGGTCGATGCGGCGTAGACCGCTCCCGCGCGTATTTAAGTCAAATTCTAGGCGCTTCGTCATGGATTTGGCAAGCTCGCCGCGCCCGGCGCACAGTCGCGCCCTAATATTGCACCTATCTTCAGCGATAAGAGGGCCGTGAGATGATTCATGAGGACGTTTGAGCACTGCCATGCTGAAGAAATTGATGGGCCACGTAAGATCAAGATCGATCGCCGCCACACCTGATATGGTGGCGGAGGCCGAGCTTTTGTTGGTACCCCAGAAAACGTCCGCAACCGCCGCAGCCAAGGCGCAGCCCGCGCGGTCCAGGCAGTCACGCAGCATGCGCGATTCAGACATCAAGGACGAATATGGCCGCTCCGCTGAGGAAATCGCAGCCGAAGCGGCCAAGGAATTTGATCTTGAAGGGGTGATGCGTCGCGCAGCGGCAATGCCCGAAAGACCGGACCGGCCCGTGTCCCACCCCGGCAAGGCACCACCGATCATCGTGGCGGCAGCGGCTGCGCAAGCGCAAGGCCCAACCCCAGTGCATCAGGGGGTGAATGGGGCTCGGCTCACCACCCGACAACTACGCCCCTATGAGATCGAAGAAGCGCAGGTTGCAGCGCAGGCCATTCACGGCCAGGTCGCGTCGCCCGTGCAAGCCGCAATCCCGCAGCAGGTTGCCCCGTCGCAGCCGCCAGCCGCGGTACCGCCTGCCGACCCTGAGGCCGGACATATCTTTCTGCCCGGTCCCGGATCTGCGGCAGCCACGCGCGGCGCCGCCGCGCGGAGCGCCTACTGGGATGCGATTGGCGCCAGCGATGACGCGTTGTTGCGCTATGACGTCTCCCCGGAGTCGCAAGGATTCCCTGCCTGGCCCGCGAAGGAGCAGCAATACCGCATCATCCGCACCCATGGCAGCGCGATCATCGCGTCGGAGGGGCTCAGCGATCCGTTCGGGCCGTTCGACAATCGCAACCGGCAGAACGGTTTTGGGGTCGAGGTTTATATCGAGGTGATCGGCTGGCAAGACATGCCTGCCGAGGCGCTGCAGCAAAGCTGGGCGTTCAAGGCGGTCGAGCATATCGCCAAGATCGCGGCCTATACGGGCAAGCTCGCTGGCATGGTTGCGGGCCATGAAGTGCTATCCATCGACATCCCGGAAGAATGCGCGCCGGAAGGGTGGGTCGCCCCTGGCATTGCCGAACCCGCCGGCGCATTGCTGAATGTCGCGCAGCCCCGTGGGCGGAACGCGATCCCTGATATGCCTTTGTCAGAAGTGGCCGTGGTGCCGATCACGCCGATCTACCCCGAGGAGCTGGAATCATGCATCCTCGAAGGCACGAAGGAACGGCGTGCGCTGGCGAATGATCTGCTGGCCTCTGGCTACGGGCACCGGATGCAGCTGGGGCGGACCAGCCTGCGTTAAGGCGCGCGCAACTACATCTTCCGCTCCGCCACCCGGCCAGCTACTCTGGATGGTATGAGCACTGATCCCCGATTCATTCACCTGCGCGTCCATTCCGAATATTCGCTTCTGGAAGGCGCGATGCGCGTCAAAAAGCTGCCGGGCCTCTGCGAAAGCGCCGGGATGCCAGCGGTCGCGCTGACGGATACCAATAACATGTTCGCCGCTTTGGAGTTTTCTGAGTATGCGGCAGGGGCGGGTGTGCAGCCGATCATTGGCTGCCAGGTTGACCTCAGCTATGAGGCCACACCGCCCGGTGAAAAGCCGCGTCCACCTGCGCCCGTTGTGCTGCTGGCGCAAAACGAGCAGGGGTACGAGAACCTGATGAAGCTCAACTCCTGCCTCTATCTGGATGCGCAGGGGCAATTACCGCAGGTTAGCATGGCGGAGCTTGCCGCCCATCATGAAGGCTTAATCTGCCTGACGGGTGGTCCCGACGGTCCGGTCGGTCGGCTGTTGCGCAATGGGCAGGGACCGAAAGCGGATGCGCTGTTGCGGGACATGGCGCAGATTTTCCCGGACCGGCTTTATGTCGAACTACAGCGCCATCCCGGCGATGACGGCCTGCCGCAGGGCGAGCAATTGGCGGAACGCGGCCATGTCGAAATGGCCTATGCGATGGACCTGCCGCTGGTGGCCACCAACGATGTCTACTTCCCCAAGCCCGATATGTACGAGGCCCATGACGCGCTGATCTGCATCGCGGATGGGGCCTATGTGGATCAGCAAGGCGACCGGCGCAAACTGACGCCGCAGCATTATTTCAAATCCCCACAGGAGATGGCGACGCTTTTTGCCGACCTGCCCGAAGCGCTGGAAAACACGGTAGAGATCGCGCGCCGCTGCGCTTTCAAAGCCTATAAGCGCGACCCGATCCTGCCGAAATTTGCCGATGACGAGGTGGAAGAACTGCGCCGCCAGGCGGTTGAAGGGTTGAAAGCCCGCCTTGCGGTGATCCCGCAGGCGGCGTCGGTCGAAGACTACGAGAAGCGGCTGGAATTCGAGCTGGGCATTATCGAAGGCATGGGCTTTCCCGGCTATTTTCTGATCGTGGCCGACTTCATCAAATGGGCCAAGGATCAGGACATCCCGGTCGGGCCGGGTCGGGGGTCGGGCGCGGGCTCGCTCGTGGCTTACGCGCTCACAATCACCGACCTCGATCCTCTGCGCTATAGCCTGCTGTTTGAACGGTTCTTGAACCCCGAACGGGTCTCCATGCCCGATTTCGATATTGATTTCTGCATGGACCGGCGGGAGGAAGTGATCCGCTACGTCCAGGAAAAATACGGCCGCGACAAGGTGGGGCAGATCATCACTTTTGGCGCACTATTGTCGAAGGCCGCCGTGCGCGACATCGGCCGGGTGCTGCAAATGCCTTACGGGCAGGTGGACCGGCTGTCGAAGATGATCCCGGTCGAAGGCGTGAAACCTGTCAGTATCGAGAAGGCCTTAGCCGACGAACCTAAACTGCGCGAAGAGGCCCGGAATGAGGAGGTCGTGGCCCGGCTGCTCGATTATGGTCAGCAGGTCGAGGGGCTTCTCAGGAACGCCTCAACCCACGCGGCGGGCGTGGTGATCGGGGACCGGCCATTGGACGCGCTGGTGCCCTTGTATCAGGATCCGCGTTCCGACATGCCGGCAACCCAGTTCAACATGAAATGGGTGGAGCAGGCAGGGCTGGTGAAGTTCGACTTTCTGGGCCTGAAGACGCTGACGGTCATCCAGAACGCCATCGACCTGCTGGACCGGCCTTTGCATATAGCGGCCGATGGCAGCCAGATTTACGAACCACCCGCAGGGGCCGAAAATGACATCGGGGCAATTCCGTTGGACGACAAAAAGTCTTACGACCTCTATTCATCTGCCAAAACGGTTGCCGTGTTCCAGGTGGAAAGCTCCGGCATGATGGATGCGCTTCGTCGCATGAAGCCCACTTGTATCGAGGACATCGTGGCGCTGGTGGCCCTCTATCGCCCCGGACCGATGGAGAATATCCCGACCTATTGCGAGGTAAAGAACGGCCTCAAAGACCTTGAATCCATTCATCCTTTGATCGATCACATCCTGGCCGAGACGCAAGGCATCATTGTCTATCAGGAACAGGTGATGGAGATCGCGCAAGTTATGGCAGGCTACTCCCTTGGTGGCGCTGACCTTTTGCGCCGCGCCATGGGCAAGAAGATCAAGGAGGCCATGGATGCCGAGCGCCCGAAATTTGAGGAGGGCGCGAAAAAGAACGGCGTTGACGCGAAGAAGGCACGAGAAGTTTTTGATCTGCTAGAGAAATTTGCAAATTACGGCTTCAACAAATCCCACGCCGCGGCCTATGCGGTGGTCAGCTACCAGACCGCTTGGCTGAAGGCGAACCACCCGGTGGAGTTCATGGCCGGCGTGATGAACTGCGACCTGCATCTGACCGACAAGCTGGGCGTCTACAAGGAAGAGATCGTCAAGACGCTGGATATCGAGATCATTCCGCCTTGCGTCAACCGTTCCGGCGCGACCTTTACTGTGGCGGGTGGCAAAGTCGTCTATGCGCTTGGCGGGTTGAAGAATGTGGGGGTCGAAGCGATGCGTCTGGTGACGGATGCGCGGGTGGTTGAGGGCGTCGAGAAGCCGTTTTCAACGCTTTATGATTTTGCTCGTCGGGTTGACCTGAAACGTGTGGGCAAGCGCCCGTTGGAGATGCTCGCCCGCTCCGGCGCGTTTGATCAGCTTGACCCGAACCGCCACCGGGTTTTTGCCTCGCTGGACGGGCTGGTGAATTATTCTGCGGCGATCCACGAGCAGCGCAACTCCAATCAGGTGTCTCTGTTCGGCGAGGCTGGCGACGACCTGCCCGAACCGCGCCTGTCGCCTGTGGATGACTGGTTGCCGACGGAACGGCTGGCGCAGGAATTTACCGCGATTGGCTTCTACCTGTCAGGCCATCCGCTGGACGACTACGCCCTTGCGTTGAAGCGCAAAGGCGTGCTGAGCCTGACCGAGATCGAGGAAAAGGTGCAGGGCGGCGCGATCATCGCCAAGCTGGCGGCAACCATTTCAGGCCGGCAGGAACGCAAATCCGCGCGCGGCAACCGCTTTGCGTTTGTGCAGGGTTCGGACCCGTCGGGCATGTTCGAGGTGACCGTCTTCTCCGACACGTTGGAGGCGGCAGGCGATCATCTGATGCCGGGCCAGAATGTGGTCCTGACGGTGGAGGCGACCTATGAGGCCGAACAGCTCAAGCTTCTGTGCCGGGGGGCGCAGCCAATAGACGGCGCGGTTGAAGCAGGCGCCATGGGGCTGAAAATTTTTGTGGAGGATGACCTGGCGATTGCCTCCATCGCCTCGGTGCTGGAGCGCTCAGCGCTGGACAAATCGATCCGGGCGCGGGGGCCTGTATCGCTTTGCCTGATGAACCCGGACCTGCCGGGCGAGGTAGAGGTCGATCTGGGCGACAGCTTCGCGGTGAACCCGAAGGTGAAAGGGGCCATCAAATCCCTCGGTGGCGTGGTGATGGTAGAAGAAATCTAGCGCGGGCAGAGTTTCGCGGAAACTCTAGGCCCAAAGTCTCGCAAAAGACTTTGACTACGCAGCGACCTCAAAGCGCGGGGGCAGATCGCCGCGCGTTTCGGCCTCGCAGATTGCGGCTTCGATATCTTGGCCGAGCACGTTCACCAGCTGGTCAAAACTGTCGATCACGAAATAGACGGGTTGCACGATATCGATGCGGTAGCCGGTGCGCAAAACCGTGATCAGGTCAAACTCGATCCGCTTGGCTTCCGGTGAACTGGCAAAAGCCGCCTCCGCCGGGGAGGACATGATGCCCGCACCAAAGGCTTTTACCGCCCCTCCTTCGCGGATCATCCCAAATTCCACGGTGAACCAGAACAGCCGGTAGAGATGTTTCAGATGTGTTTTCGGCAGGCTTAGGGCGAGAGTGCCGAACCGCTCCAGGAACTGGCAGAACGCGTCATTGGTGAGCATGGGGGCGTGGCCGAACACCTCGTGAAATATATCCGGCTCCTCCAGGTAATCCATATCCTCGCGGGTGCGGATGAAGGTGGCGACCGGAAACTTGCGGGCGGCCAGAAGGGCTGAGAACTCTGATTGTGGGATGATTGCTGCCACACCTACTACGCCGGCCCCGGTCAGTTGCGTCAGACGCTTGTTGAGCGCGGTAACCTGCGGGACGGCATCCGGCGTCAGGCCAAGTGCGTCGACGCCGTCAAGATACGCACGGCAGGCGCGGGTTTTCAGATAGGTGATCTGCCGTTCGAAAAGCTCCCCCCAAACAGCGTTTTCCTCATCTGAATAGGCATAGAGCCCGTCAGAGCCGGGCGTTTTTGAGGTATAGGCGGGGTTGAGTGGCATGGCGTGTCTCCTTCTCCTGCTGAAAAGGATCGGCCAGCTCTTTGATCAAGTGCTGTCAAAACAGGCCGGAATTGTCTTTGAATTGGGAAAATGTTCTCGTATATGGTCAATATATGAAGGTATCTGATCAAGAACGCGTCATTCTCAAGAATTTGCAACGCGATACGACACTCTCCTTGGCCCAGCTGTCCGAGGTCTGCGCGGTGGCGCAAAGTACGCTTTGGCGCAAGCTGCAAGATCTGGACGGGGCCGGTATCATTAGATCGCGCGTGGCAATCCTGGATCCGGCCAAGGTGGGTGCCAAGCTATGCGTACTGGCCAGCGTCACCTTGCATGACCATACGGAGGAGGCGATTGACGCCTTCAGCGCCCTTGTGCAGCGTTTGCCCGAAATCATGGAATGCCACGCGGTATCTGGCGGGGCCGACTACATGCTGAAAATCAGGGTGGCCGATGTGGAGGCCTATGAGCAATTTATGTCGCATAACCTGCTGCGCAGCCCGTTCATCCGTGCGGTCACGTCGAGTTTCGTGCTGAAAGAGATCAAGTCGACGACAGAGCTGCCGCTATAGGCCGCGCCTAGTAATGCGGCGGCCGTTCGTCGCCCAGCACCACATGGCCGCCCGCATCTTGCTGCCGCTCCTGCTCGCGCTCCATCAGCAGGCGGACGCGGTGGGTCAGCAGTGCGATCTCCTTCTCCTGCCGGGCGACCACGTCGGACAGCTCCTCCGTCACGCGGGTCAGGTGGGCCAGCTTTTCTTCGATATTGGTATTGGTCCGGTCGCTCATGGCTCCCATGTGGCAGGTTGCTTGTTTCTCGTCCAGCCCTTCGATAAAGCGAGGCGCAAGTTCAGACGCAGGATCGCACGCCATGGCCAAAGTCAAAAAACAGCCGCGCCCCAAGGCGGAGACGCCCAAGGGCTTCCGCGATTACTTCGGGGCGGAGGTGTCGCAGCGCAAGGCGATGCTGGAGGAAATTTCGACCGTCTACCAGCTATATGGCTTTGACGCTTTGGAAAGCTCGGCGGTGGAGACGGTCGAGGCACTGGGCAAATTCCTCCCCGATGTTGACCGCCCGAATGAGGGTGTTTTCGCCTGGCAGGAGGAGGAGGATTGGCTGGCCCTGCGCTACGACCTGACCGCCCCTTTGGCCCGGGTCTACGCGCAATACCGCAACGACCTGCCGACGCCTTACAGGCGCTTTGCCATGGGTCCGGTCTGGCGGAACGAGAAGCCGGGGCCTGGCCGATTTCGTCAGTTTTATCAATGCGATGCGGATACGGTTGGCGCGCCCTCCGTGGCCGCAGACGCGGAGATCTGCGCAATGCTGGCGGACGTGCTGGAGCGCGTCGGCATCCCGCGCGGCGACTACCTGATCCGGGTGAATAACCGCAAGGTGCTGAACGGGGTGTTGGAGGTAATGGGGTTGGCTGAAGATCCCCGCCGCGACGATGTGCTGCGCACCATCGACAAGTTCGACAAGGTGGGTGAGCAGGGCGTTCGAGAACTGCTGACAGTGGGCAGGACCGACGCGTCGGGCGCCGAAATTGACGGGGTTGGGCTGAGCGGCGAGCAGGCAGGTCCGGTACTGGCGTTTCTGACCGCCAAGAAGGATCGGGTCGAGGACACGCTTGCGCAGCTTCGTGAAGCTGTAGGCGCTTCTACCATTGGCAATGACGGCATTGAGGAATTGGCCGAAATCGCCAACCTTCTAGAAGCCCAAGGCTACGGCCCCGACCGGATCGTTATCGACCCCTCTGTCGTGCGCGGCCTCGGATACTATACCGGCCCCGTCTACGAGGCGGAGCTGACATTCGAGATCAGGGACGAAAAAGGCCGCCCGCGTCAATTCGGCTCCGTCGCGGGGGGCGGGCGCTATGACGACCTGGTCAAGCGCTTCACGGGCCAGGCGGTGCCGGCCACGGGTGTCTCCATCGGGGTGGACCGGTTGCTGGCCGCGCTGCATGCAAAGGGGCGGCTCAGCAAGGAAACCGTGGGTCCGGTGATCGTCACCGTCATGGACCGCGACCGCATGGCCGATTATCAGGCGATGGTGGGCGAGCTGCGTGCCGCCGGTATCCGGGCGGAGGTCTATCTGGGCAACCCGAAGAACTTTGGCAATCAGTTGAAATACGCCGACAAACGCCGTGCGCCTGTTGCGGTGATCGCGGGCTCGGAGGAGTTCGACAAAGGCGTGTTGCAGATCAAGGATCTGGTGCTGGGCGCCAGGATTGCCGAGACCGCTACCCATGAGGAGTGGAAGGAGCAACCCGCCCAGTTCGAGATTGCGCGCGGTGATCTGGTCAGCAAAATCCGCGAGATGCTGGGCGGCTGAGATGGCAGATAAGGCCCTCATCCGCGCCGAGGCCGAGCGGGCTTTCGCCCTGTTCCAGGCCGCTGGCGCGCAAGCCGTTGAGACGGATTTGCTGCAACCCTCCGAGGTGCTTTTGGACCTATATGGGGAAGATATCAGGGCGCGCGCCTATGTGACTTCTGACGCCGTGCGGGGGGAGCAGATGCTGCGGCCTGATTTCACAGTGCCGATTGTGCAGGCCCATATGGCCGACGGCGCGGAGCCTGCGCGATATACCTATATGGGCGAGGTTTTCCGCCAGCAGGATGCCGGCACCGGGCGGCCGCGCGAGTATCTGCAGGTGGGCTACGAGGTTTTTGACCGCGCCAGCCCCGCGGATGCGGATGCAGAGGTTTTTGCGCTGTTTGCTGAGGCCTTGAAGGGGCGTGAGTTGCACGCCTCCATCGGTGATATCGGCGTTCTGATCGCCGCCGTTCGGGGCCTGACCACGTCAGAGCCGCGCCGCGCCGCGTTGCTGCGCCACATCTGGCGGCCCACCCGGTTTCGCGCGCTTTTGGACCGTTTTGCGGGCCGCGCACCAATGCCTCACGGGCGGGAGGCGCTCGTCGCAGCGCTCGCCGGACAAGACGTTGCCGCGCTTGTATCCGGCGCAGGGCCCGAGATCGGTTTGCGCAGCGCGGATGAGGTCGAAGCGCGGCTCGCCTCCCTGCGCGAAGACACCGAAGTGGCGCCCATCCCATCGACGGAAATCGACGCGGTCAGCGCGATCCTGAACCTTCTGGGCGGCGCGGATCAAGCGGCGGGCCAGCTGGCAGAAATCGCAGTTGGCTTTCCGGCCATCAAAGCAGCGGCGCAAGGGTTTGTCAGACGCCTGCACGCGCTGGCGGCGCGCGGGGTAGACGTTGAAACGCTGTCTTACGAAGGCTCCTATGGTCGTACCTCGATGGAATATTATGACGGTTTTGTCTTTGGCTTCGCGCGCGATGGCGCGGCCCCTGTGGCCTCCGGCGGGCGATATGACGCGCTCACCCGCATGCTGGGGCAGGGGCGCGAGATCCCGGCTGTTGGTGGCGTGATCCGGCCCGCCTTGCTGCAGCAGGAGGGCGCATGAGCTTGAAACTGGCAGTACCCTCAAAGGGTCGGTTGATGGAGGACACGTTCGCCTGGTTTGGCGCACGGGGCGTGGGTCTGTCGCGCGCGGGGTCAGAGCGGGAATATGCAGGTGCGGTGACCGGCGCGGAAGGGGTAGAGCTGATCCTGATGAGCGCCGGCGAAATCCCGCGGGAGCTGGCTGCAGGGCGCATCGATCTTGGCGTCACCGGCACCGATCTGGTGCGGGAGAAAATTCCACTATGGGCAGATAAGGTTGACCCCTTGGCGGAGATGGGTTTTGGCCATGCCAATCTGATCCTTGCGGTGCCGCAATTCTGGGTGGATGTATCCAACCTTGATGATCTCGACGCGGTCGCCGCAGCCTTTCGGGCGCGCCACGGGTTCCGGCTGCGGATTGCCACGAAATACCATCGTTTGGTACGCGAACATCTGACCCGCGCCGGAGTGGCCGATTATCAGTTGGTCGACAGCCAGGGCGCGACGGAAGGCACCATCAAGAATGCAACCGCGGAGGCTGTGGCCGATATCACCTCAACCGGGGCGACATTGGAGGCGAACCACCTGAAGATACTGGACGGGGAGCCGATCCTGCGCAGTCAGGCTACGCTTTTTGCCTCGAAAACTTCGCAGGCGGATGTGGCTTTGATGTCTGCCCTGTGTGCGACATTGGGGCTGGGCGACAAAAACTTTTGAGAAAAGTTTTGGCACAGAGTTTCTTAGAAACTCTGCCGCTACCGTACCCCGATATCAGCAAGGGCCGCGCTCAGCTGGGGCGGAAGTTGCTCCTCATGCGCACGATGCGCTGGCAGGTCTGCAGGCGCGTCCTCAGACCGTAGGTAGCGCCAGCCCTGAAACGGCCGTTTGGTCATGTTTTCCACCCGGATCAGCTTGGGGTCAAACACCAGGGCGCAGCGGCGGATGCCGTCACCACGGTCATATTCATCCAGCCGCAGGATACGTTGCCGCGCCTGCACCACGCCTTTGATCACCCAGTAGATGCTGCCGCCATTGAGGATCTCGGCTTCACGCTTCGGCCACATCCGGGTGACATGGCGGGGTTTGCCATCAGCGCCTTTGGGGCGGGGGCTGGATTGCCAGGCCGCCAGATCATCGACTGTCTCGGTGCCGACGCTGAGTTTGATCAGATTGATGAATGTGCTCACTGGCTTCCCCTCGCGCGCCCTGCCATTAAACATATGGGAATGTGGCGCAGGGACAAGGCGGGGCGGGCAAGTGTGATCTAATTTCGCGGGGCCGTCGGCAAGACCAGCATGAATTGCGCGCCTTCGCCCTCGACGCTGTCGAGCAGCAGCCCGCCGCCTGATTGCTCGCAAAACCCTTGCGCCATGGACAGGCCCAGCCCGGACCCTTTGCCGACCGGCTTGGTGGTGAAAAACGGCTCGAACACGTCGTCGCTGATGCCGGCCGGGATGCCGGGGCCGTTGTCGCTGACGCAGACCGCGCCGTAAAAATCGGGCGCGGCGGCATCAAGACCCAGCCGTCGAACGGCGCTTGGCGGGGCAAAGCCGCAGCTGAGACTGATCTTGCCCTTCCCGTCCAGCGCGTCACGGGCGTTAATCACAAGGTTCAACATTGCCGTTTCCAGCTGGGTCGGATCGCAATAAAGCGCCTTCAGCCGGTCGTCATGGCTACGCTCGAGCACGATCGTGGCCGGCAGGACACGGGCGAGCACATCGCCAAACCGCTGCATGAAAGGCAGGACCTCGACCGCGCGGTCATTGTGGCGGGCCTTGCGCGAATAGGCGAGCAGCTGGTTGGTCATGCTGGCCGCCCGGATCGCGGCCCCGCGCGCCTCGCTCATGCGTTCTCGCTGCTCGACCACGTTGTCGGTCAGTTCCGCCAGCTCCAGGTTACCGTTGATCACGGTCAGGATGTTGTTGAAATCATGCGCCACGCCCGCCGTCAGTTGGCCTATGGCCTGGAGCTTCTGGGCTTGCATGGCCTGCGACTTGGCCGCCGCCAGCTGCTTGCGGGTGCGCAGCATCGCGGTTTGGGCCAGCACAAAATAGCTAGCGACCCCAAAGGTGCTGATCAGCAGGATCACCCGCTCCGTCCAGTTTGGCATCTCCATCAGCGGGGACAGCCCGATGTAGAGGCTGAGCATCAGCAAAAGCAGCCAGTCAAACGCCATGCCAATGCTGACCCGTTGATGCCGGGCCAGACTATATAGCGCAAAGGCGGCGGTGGCGGCGACTGAAATCACGATGGTGGGGATCGCGCCAAGACTGAAAAGGTAGGCAGCCGCGAGGCTGTAGAACAGGTGCCCGGTGCAATCGACCGCAATGAGC
Source organism: uncultured Litoreibacter sp. (assembly GCA_938030665.1). GTDB lineage: Bacteria > Pseudomonadota > Alphaproteobacteria > Rhodobacterales > Rhodobacteraceae > Litoreibacter. Next base: position 46,820 of record CALHHY010000104.1, read on the forward strand.
TTGTAATATTGGGGCCGGCTCGGGGCCGCAGGCGTGCGTAGCAGCAGAAACAGGTAGAGCATGTCGAAGAAGAAATAACCCGACAGCAGCCCCACGATCCAAAGGTCTTGGGACAGCGCAAACGACGCGACCATGCCGATGAAAATGATCAGGTAGCGGAGAGACCATTCCGCGCGATTGCTGAGGTCAAACGCGCGCAGCTCAGCAACCATCACGCGCCATTCCGGTTCGGCCTCAGCCGGACGGAAGGCCGATGCCGCGGCAGCGGGGCCAAATTTGCTGAAAATTGTCATAAAGACCCTGAACACTACCCGTCAAACGCGCATAATATATCATAATCATTGTGGCTCAATTGTGAAGGTTTCAAGGGTATACCGCGGTCTGCGCTGACATTGGGCGGCGATAAATCGCCTGATATGGCTTCCAAATCTGCCGCGAACGCTATATCTTGGGCAGCCTGACACTCACCTCACATCCACTGACTGCACAAGGGACGCAAGCGATGACCGCCTTTTCTGCCCCCATTGCCGAGCAAATCTGGGACATGAAATACCGGTTCAAGGAGGCCGACGGCACGCCGATTGACGCCACCGTGGCGCAGACCTGGCGTCGCATCGCCCGCGCGCTTGCCGCCCCTGAGGCTGACCCTGCCGCGTGGGAAGACCGTTTTTACGCGGCCCTTGAGGATTTCAAATACCTGCCCGCAGGCCGCATCACCGCGGGTGCCGGCACGCAGCGCAGCGTGACGCTGTTCAACTGCTTCGTCATGGGGACCATCCCCGACAGCATGGGCGGCATTTTCGAGATGCTGAAAGAGGCCGCGCTGACCATGCAGCAGGGCGGCGGCATCGGGTACGACTTCTCTACCATCCGGCCCAAGGGCGCGGATGTGAAAGGTGTGGCGGCGGACGCATCGGGGCCGCTTTCCTTCATGGATGTGTGGGACGCGATGTGCCGCACGATCATGTCGGCAGGCTCGCGCAGGGGGGCGATGATGGCCACGATGCGCTGCGACCACCCCGACATCGAGGATTTCATCAC
>CALHHY010000105.1 GCA_938030665.1 uncultured Litoreibacter sp.
CGCCGTCTGCGTCGCGATGACCGAGTTGCAGCCATGCGCGATATTGGCAAAAGGACCGCCATGAACAAAGGCCGGGTTGTTTTCCAGCGTTTGCACCAGGTTCGGCTGCATCGCGTCTTTCAGCAGCACCGTCATCGCGCCATCTGCCTTGATGTCGCGGCAGAAAACCGGTGACCGGTCGCGGCGATAGGCCACGATCATGTCACCCAGCCGCTTCTGCAGGTCTTTCAGGTCCGTCGCCAGACACAGGATTGCCATCACTTCGGAGGCTACCGTGATGTCAAACCCACCCTCGCGCGGGAAGCCGTTAGCAACGCCGCCAAGCGAGACGTTAATCTGGCGCAGCGCCCGGTCATTCATGTCGACGACGCGCTTCCACTGGACGCGGCGGATGTCGATTTCACACTCGTTGCCCCAATAGATGTGGTTGTCGATCATCGCCGACAGCAGCGAATGCGCCGAGGTGATCGCGTGAAAATCGCCTGTGAAATGCAGGTTCATTTCCTCCATCGGCACGATCTGCGCGTAACCACCGCCTGCGGCGCCGCCTTTCATGCCGAAGTTTGGCCCAAGCGAGGCTTCGCGAATGCACACGGCCGCTTTCTTGCCAATCCGGTTCAGACCGTCACCCAGACCCACGGTCGTCGTCGTTTTTCCTTCACCCGCTGGCGTCGGGTTAATGGCTGTGACCAAGATCAGCTTGCCATTGGCGTTGCCCTGGACCGAGTTGATGAAGCTCTGGCTGACCTTCGCCTTGTCATGGCCGTAGGGCAGCAGATCGTCGGAGGGGATGTTCAGCTTGGCGCCGATCTCCTGAATGGGCTGCTTTTTCGCCTCGCGAGCGATTTCAATGTCGGATTTGTAGGCCATGTATGTCTTCCCTATCGGCGCACTGTGGCGGAGTTGTCCTCTCCGCTATATAGCGACGCAGCACTGGCCGCGCCGTGGATTTCCGACATTTGCGCTGCGGGAATCGGCGCGGAGAGCCCTCCGGGAGGATCAGGCTGCGGGCTGCCAGGGCCTTTGATCGGGTATGTGCAGCACCATGCGGTCGCCTACGGTCAGCGCCCCCTCACGCTCCACCCAGGCGGTCACCCCCCGCCGGCCCGCCGCCGCCGCCTTGAATTTCTTGCCATAGCCCGGCGCATCGGCATCGATCTCAGGGGCGGGCAGGATACAAGGGCGGTTCTCCATATCCACGGTCAGGGTCGTGCCAAGCTGGGTCTGCAGCCGGGATGAGGGCGGAATATGGGTCAAGTCCGGGATGCCCGAGATGACCATCGTCGCCCCGGCCCAGGAAGGATCAAAACTGTCCAAACCCATCTTCCGGGCGACCTCGGCCATCTCCTCTTGCGAGACGATACATAGCTGGCGCGTATTCCGAATTTCGGTCTTTCTGGGATATTGGCTGGTCACACGCGCGCAGGAGGGGCGGGTAAGGCCGCTATGATCCTCGCCCTCCACCCCCGTAAAGGTGGCATTCAGCGTCGTCACCGGACTGGAACGCAACGCCGATTTTCTGTCCAGAACCCGACCAAGCCACACAATTTCACCAACGAAATCTGTTTTTTTCAATGCAGGCATGCAGCCCTCCGCTCAAATACCAGATCAATTTGGCAGCACCTGCAGCCATGGTCTAGTCACGCTTTGAGGCAGCCGTGTTCAACGGCAAAAAACCCCGGCGCAAGACCGGGGTTTTTTGTCACATCATCGGATCAGGTGGACGGCTCAGGCTCCATGCCCGGATCATCTTTGGGCGGTTTGGCCTTTTTCGTCTTGGGAATTGCGGCAAGTGCCGCTTTGCCACCGGAAGCCGGAGCGTCCTTGTCATCGTCATCTTCGTGATCAATCGGAAGCCCGTTGATCACCTTCGTGATCTCGTCGCCGGTCAAGGTCTCGTATTCAAGTAGGCCCTGTGCCAGTCGCTCGAACTCCTCATTGTGATCCTGCAGGATTTGAGCCGCGGTCTCGTAGCCTTCATCGATGATGGCTTTGACTTCCTCCTCGATCAGCTCTTTAGTCGCCGCGGAAACGGAGAACCCGCCCGCGCCGCCGCCGCCCTGATAACCATCAGCCGCTTCCTGGTAGTCGACATTGCCGACCTTGTCCGACATCCCCCAACGCATGACCATCGAGCGTGCCATTTGACTGGCCTGCTGAATGTCGCCGACCGGGCCGGATGATACAGAATCCGCGCCGTATTTCAGGATTTCGGCCGCTTTGCCGGCCATCGTCATCGCAATGCGTTGCTTCGCTTCGTCCTTGAACAGCTGCAACCGGTCCATTTCTGGGAGGGAGACAACCATCCCCAAAGCACTACCGCGCGGAATGATCGTGGCCTTGTAGACCGGATCACATTTCTCAAGATGGATGCCCACGATGGCATGACCCGCCTCATGATAGGCGGTCTTTTCCTTCTGGTCCTGCGTCATGACCATGGAGCGGCGCTCCACGCCCATCAGGACCTTGTCTTTCGCCATCTCGAAATCTTCCATCGTGACGACACGGCGACCAATCCGAGCCGCAGACAAGGCGGCTTCGTTCACAAGATTGGCCAGCTCGGCACCAGAAAAACCGGGCGCACCTCGCGCGATGATGCGCAGGTCCACATCGGGGCCAAGCGGCGTTTTGCGGGCGTGGACTCGAAGAATCTTCTCGCGGCCCTTGATATCAGGGTTGGGCACTTGAACCTGACGGTCAAAGCGGCCCGGCCGCAGCAGCGCAGGGTCAAGGACGTCCGCGCGGTTCGTGGCCGCCACGATGATGATGCCTTCATTGGCCTCAAAGCCGTCCATTTCGACCAGCAGCTGGTTGAGCGTTTGTTCGCGCTCATCATTGCCGCCGCCATAGCCCGCCCCACGGGATCGGCCAACGGCGTCGATCTCGTCGATGAACAGGATGCATGGGGCGTTCTTCTTCGCCTGATCGAACATGTCACGGACGCGGGATGCACCAACACCCACGAACATCTCAACGAAGTCAGAACCGGAGATGGTGAAGAACGGCACCCCGGCCTCCCCCGCGATGGCGCGGGCAAGCAGGGTTTTACCGGTACCCGGAGGGCCCACCAGCAGCGCCCCTTTCGGGATTTTGCCACCAAGGCGGGAGAATTTCTGCGGGTTGCGCAGGAATTCCACAATCTCTTCCAGCTCTTCCTTGGCCTCATCAATGCCGGCCACATCGTCAAAAGTCACCCGGCCATGCTTTTCGGTCAGTAGCTTGGCGCGGGATTTGCCAAAGCCCATGGCTCCGCCTTTGCCGCCGCCCTGCATGCGGTTCATGAAGAAAATCCAGATGCCGATGATGATGATAAAGGGCAACAGCGTGGCGACATAGGACAGGAAGCCATTCTGTTCCTGCGACTCGGCCTTGATCTCGACGTCGTTGGCCAGCAGCACGTCCGTCACATCAACCTCTTCTGGTTTGATGACGACGAATTGCTCCGTCCCGGCTTTGCCGATGATCCGTTCCCCGTCCAGGGTCACTTCGGAGACTTCGCCCCGTTCCACCCGGTCGACGAATTCCGAATACGCTATCTCTTGCGAATTCATCTGCGCCTGTCCGCCGTTGAACAGGTTAAACAGCGCTCCGATCAGCAAAAGCAGAACGAGCCAAAAGGCGATATTTCGCGCGTTTCCCAAGGAAAATCTCCTGATATCAGCTTGGATGAGCCACCATTAGCGGCTTTGCACTTAAAATAGGGGTAATGACAGGTAGTTCAATGCGATAAAAGCCCGGAAAGGAACTGTTCGCCTGATCGTGTCAATCTGGCGCACCAGCCATTGGGCCAGCCGGCAAGCGGCGCGGCGACCAATTTGGCCCCTTCAAACACCGCAGGCATGGCCAATAGCGACGCGGTCGGCAACGTCGCCGCAGCACCGTCTTCAGCCATGTCTCTTGCGGTTGTGACGGCCCTTTGATCCATCGCTGCAAGCCGCAGGCCAGGGCAATGCGGCCCCTCGAACCGCCAGCGGCCATCCCATAACGCGTCCGTGGCGCACAGCTCGGACGCGACGGCGCGGGCTTCCCGCGTGATGCGAACGACCCCGGATGAGGGCGAGGCCGTGATAAGGCAGCCATGCAATGTCCGGTTCTGCGCGGGCTCAGTCACGAGGCCCATCAATTTTTCGGCACGCGGCGGGTAGTCGCGGCCCGAAACATTGCGAAGCGCATGACCAAAGAGCCTGCGCCGCAGCTCCGGGTCCAGATCACGCGTTTCGGATAGGGGGAAACAAATATCGCCCTGCTCGAACCGCAGATGGGTCCGCGCCCAGGCATGGGTTAGCCGTTCCAACGCTGCGCGGCTGTGGCTGAGATTAGCGACTACCTTGCCGACAACCTCTGCGTCGATGCCCAAACCCGCGAGTTCCGCGAGTGTGGCGCGGGTCTGTACCCGTTGGTAGGCTGTGTCCTCATTTGAGGGGTCATCGGCCCAGCTGATGCCGCGCTTGCTTAGGAATGTCCGCAAGTCGTCGCGGCTGACATCCAACAGCGGGCGGTGGAAGGTGACGGGGCCACGCGTGAACTGACGGCGCATGCCTGACAGCCCGTCCAGACCAGCCCCGCGCGCCAGCCCCATGACGAAGGTTTCGGCGTTGTCGTCGCCGGTGTGGCCCAAGGCCACGTCATTGATGCCCTCTTCCGCCGCCCAGTCGGACAGCAGACGGTAGCGGGCGGCGCGCGCCTCCGCCTGCAGGTTGCCGGTCTTGTCCCAGCCCTGCCACGTCAGAACCCGGTGCGGCAGGTCGCGCGCGGCGCAGAATTCAGCGACCGCGCGGGCTTCATCCGCCGCCTCAGACCGCAAGCCGTGATCAACCGTCGCCACCTGCAGCGCGCAAGGCAGGGTGTCGGCCAGCAGCACCAGAAGGGCCATGCTGTCGCTGCCGCCGGAGACGGCGACGCCGAGCCGGTCAGGCGGGTTTGGGAAGGCGGTTTTGACCGCATGGCTGAGCGCCTGCGGATCGGGCGTCACGAACAGCCCAGATTGGCCCGCGACTGTTGGGCCTGCGCGACCTGCGCCGAGCCGGGGTAGCGGGTCGCGACCTCTTGCAGCATCAGGCAGGCCTCGGACCGCTGGCCGAGCCGGTCGAGCGCCAGCCCAAGGCTATAAAGCGCTTCCGGCGCGCGCGGCGCGTCAGGTGCGCCTGAGAAGCTTTCAAGAAAGGCGCGAGCTGCGGCTTGGGTATCGCCCGATTGTTCTAACGCCTTGCCCCGCAGCAGATGGGCGTCAGGCTCCAGCGGGCTGCCCGGATAGGATTGGGTGAAGGTGGCAAACTGTGCTGCGGCCCCGCCAAAGTCGCCCTGATCCAACGCCGCCTGCGCGCGGTCGAAATCGGCGCTTTCGCCTATGGCAAGCTCCGGCCCGGTGGCCTCAGGCGTGGTGACGCCCGGTGTCGGGCGCGGGGTTGGGGCGCTCGCCACCTCCCCGCCCAAAGGCGGCGTCTGGCCGATTGTGCCAAGGTCGCCGCCTTCCAGTTCAAGCAGGCGGAACTCCAGATCACCGATCCGGTTGGTGCCGTCCGCAACCACCCGGTTGATGCGGTTTTCAAGCTCTTCCGCCTTGCCGTTAAGGCGCGTCAGCCCGGCCTCGATGGCGTCAATGCGTTGCAGCGTATCGCCGGTTACAGCCGAGGTGCCATTGCCGCCAGAGGGCGCAAGCTCCGCCTTCAGGCGGCTCATCTCAGCGTTGAGCACGCCCAGTTCCGTGCGGATATCCGCAAGCGAGCTGTCCTGAGCCCAGGCCGGCACGGAGATCAGGATCATCACAAGACCGGTAAAAGCTGCGCGCATAACCTAACGCTCCTAGCTGACCGCGCCGGTGCCCAGCACCGTAACCGCGCGGCGGTTTTTGGCGTAGCACACCTCTTCTGAGCAGATCTCAAGCGGGCGCTCCTTGCCAAAAGACACGATCTGCAGCCGGCCGTCAGCCACGCCCTGGCTGACGAGAAATTCGCGCACCGCGGCCGCGCGGCGGGAGCCCAGACCGAGGTTATATTCGCGCGTCCCCTGCTCATCCGCATGGCCTTCGATAATCGCGGTGAAAGCGGGGTTTGCGTTCAGCCAGGATGCCTGTTGCAGCAATGTGGCGCGTCCCTGTTCCGTCAGGGTCGAGGTGTCGACCGCAAACAGCACCCGGTCACCGATGGTCTGGTTGAAGAACTCGGGCGAATTTGGTGGGAAACTGCTGGTTGCAATGCCGCCGTCGCTTAATCCCCCGGCACCGGCGCCATCCGCGCCAAGGCGGTCGTTGGCGTTAAACAGCCCGCCGGAGCAGGCAGACAGGCCAAAGCTGGCAACGATCAGGGCGGCAATGGAATGACGTTTCATGGTTTCGGATCCTTTATGGGTCTTCTTTTATGGGTTTGTTCGCTCGATTATGCGCAGACTAGCACGCCGGGCGGGGGGTTGAAAATACTGCTGAGACCGCGGCCCCATCACTTTAGCAGCGGCGACCAGTTGGGGTCGGACGCGCCTTGCTTGATTGGCCGCAAGTTGCGCCCCGAAATATCAACGGAATAGAGCGTCGATGATCCACCCTCCCCCGCCGTTTCGCGTGTGAACATGATGACCCGGCCATTGGGCGCCCAGGTCGGCCCCTCATCCAGGAAGGACGCGGTCAGCAGCCGTTCGCCAGACCCGTCAACATTCATCACCCCGATATGGAACCGGCCCCGGTTCTGCTTGGTGAAGGCGATCAGGTCGCCGCGAGGCGACCAGACGGGCGTACCATAGCGGCCCTGCCCGAAGCTGATCCGCGTCGCGGGTCCGCCGCGCGCGGGCATTACATATATCTGCGGCGTGCCGGTACGGTCGCTTTCAAACACGATCTGGCTGCCATCGGGGGAGAAGCTCGGCGCGGTTTCAATCGTGGGGTCTGCGGTCAACTGCTGCGGCTGGCCGCCATTGATGTTGAGCCGGTAAAGATCGGTATTCGACCCCGTCGCCAGCGAGTAGATTATGCTTTGCCCGTCCGGCGCGAAACGCGGCGCGAAGCTCATTGTGCCGGGTTGGTCGGCCAGAATCTGGCGGCTGACGGTGCCCACATCCAGCACATAGATTTTCGGGAAACCCGTCTCGAAGCTTGTGTAGATCACCCGATTGCCCTCAGGCGAGAAGCGTGGCGCCAGCACCAGTGCCTGATCCGTTGTCAGAAACTGCACATTCTCGCCGTCATAATCGCTGATGGCAATCCGCTTGCGACGGGCGTTTTTCGGCCCCGTTTCAGAGACATAGGTCACGCGGCTGTCGAAATAGGCCCCCTCCCCGGTGATGCGGGAATAGGCGGCGTCGGCAACCTTGTGGGCCATGCGCCGCCAACCATTGATGGAGCCCGCAAATTGTAGCCCCTCGCCCATCTGCTGCTCGGAAAACACGTCAAACAGACGGAACTTGACGACAATCTGGTTGTCCCCCGCCGTGCTGACGGAGCCCGTGATCAGCGCCTGCGCGTTGATCGCCTTCCAATCGGCGAACTGGGGCGGGCTGTCGAAATTGGTGATGGTCGAGATGAAGGCATTGGCCGGTATCTCCCGAAACAGGCCGGAGCCTGTCAGATCGGCGGCCACCACCCGCGCCAAGTCCGCGGCATATTGATCGGCGCCGGCGGTCTCCGCGATGAAATTTGGAACGGCGAAGGGCAATGGCTCGATATTGGGGTTGTCGATCTCCAGCCGCAGCGGCTCTTGCGCCATGCTGACGGAGGCCCAGACCCCCATGAAAACCGCGCCGATGATGGCGAAGAATGTTTTGCTCATGCCCTGTCCTTTCACTGCGCTGCGTTGCCGCAAAGCCGTGCCCCTGCTGTCTGCCCGCCCTGCCATGTTCAGGCGGCGGTTTGTGTTATG